>NZ_JBFUCJ010000104.1:0-27237 GCF_056405295.1 Variovorax sp. P1_H2
CCGACGGGGAGGTCGGCGGCAATCCGGCCGGCGTCGTCGTCTGCGACGCGCTGCCCGSGGCCCATTCTTGAGTTCTGACTCGTTCGGTGTCGATTTTCCGCAGGCTCATTCGACGTATCAGTCGAGGGTCATCCTCTGCACTTCAGGAGAACGCAACCATGGCTACCAACACCATCCGTCTGCACCGCGTGCTGCGCACCTCACCGGACCGGCTCTACCGTGCCTTCGTCGAACCCAGCGCTTTTGAGCGCTGGCTGCCACCATTCGGATTTACCGGCCAAGTCCATAGCATGGAGCCCGTGGTCGGGGGCGCCTGGCGCATGTCCTTCACCCACTTTGGTACCGGCCACAGCCACTCGTTCGGTGGGAAGTACCTGGAACTTGTCCCCGGCCAGCGAATTGCATACGATGCGACCTTCGACGACCCCAACCTGCCGGGCACCATGAAGACCACCGTGACGCTGACCCCCGTGTCCTGTGGCACCGAAATGGCCGTCGTGCAGGAAGGCATCCCCGATGTGATTCCGACAGAAATGTGCTACCTGGGCTGGCAGGAGTCGCTTCTCGCGCTGGCCCAGTTGGTCGAGCCGAATATTCCGGGTTGAGGGAAGGTCCTGCGGCTGCGTCGAGCTTGCGCTCAACAGGCGAAGCACCACGACCTGCCGAGTCTCCTTGCCGATGGTTCACGCCGGGTCTCAGGCATCGAAGTAGAGATAGAACTCCCACGGGTGCGGGCGCAGCCGCACGGGATCGACGTCGTGTTTCCACTTGAGTTCGAGCCAAGTCTCGATGACGTCCTTTGTGAACACGTCTCCGCACATCAAGAAGTCGTGATCCTTCTCCAGCGCGCGCAGTGACTCGTCGAGCGATCCAGGTACCTTCGCGATGCTCCTGGCCTCCTCAGGGGGTAGCTCGTAGATGTTCTTGTCGAGCGGCGGCCCCGGGTCGATCTTGTTGGCGACCCCGTCGAGGCCCGCCATGAGCATGGCCGCGAACGCGAGGTAGGCATTCGCGGTCGGGTCCGGACAACGGAACTCGACGCGCCTTGCGTTCGGCGAGTCCGAATACATCGGAATGCGCGCCGCGGCCGAGCGATTTCGCTGCGACATCACCAGGTTCACCGGCGCCTCGTAGCCCGGTACGAGCCGCCGGTAGGAGTTGGTGGTCGGCGCACAGAACGCCATCAGCGCGTGCGCATGCTTGAGCAGCCCGCCGATGTACCAGCGGCACAGCTCGGAGGTCAGTGCCCAACCCTTGGCGTCGTAGAAAAGATTGCGCTTCTCGTTCCACAGGCTCTGGTGGCAGTGCATGCCGCTCGCGTTGTCGGCGAAGAGCGGCTTCGGCATGAAGGTGGCAACCTTGCCGTGCCGGCGCGCGATGTTCTTGACGAAGTATTTGTAGACCATCACGTTGTCGGCCATCCGCACGAGCGGCGCGAACTTCATGTCGATCTCGTTCTGGCCCGCGGTCGACACCTCGTGGTGGTGGATCTCGACCTGCACACCCGCGTTCATCAGCCCCAGCACGATCTCCGAGCGGATGTCCTGCAGCGTGTCGTGCGGGGGCACCGGGAAATAGCCTTCCTTGTAGCGCGGCTTGTACCCGAGGTTCCCGCCCCCGAATGCGCCTTCGTCCCGGCCCGAGTTCCATGCGCCCTCGACCGAATCGACGTAGTAGTAGCCGCAATGCGTGTTCTGCTCGAACCGGATCGAGTCGAAGATGAAGAACTCGAGCTCCGGGCCGAAGTAGCAGGTCTGCGCGACCCCGGTGTCCTTCAAGTGACGCTCGGCCTTGCGGGCCACGAAACGCGGATCGCGCGAGTAGGGTCCCTTGAGCACCGGGTCGATCACGTTGCAGGTCATCGAAAGCGTCGGGGTCTCGCACATCGGATCGATGAATACGGTGCTCGGGTCCGGCTGCAGCAGCATGTCCGACTCGTGGATCTCCTGGAAACCGCGGATCGAGGAGCCGTCGAACCCGATGCCGTCATCGAACAACGCGTCGTTGAGCTCCGGCAGTCCGATCGAGAAGTGCTGCCACAGTCCCGGCAGGTCGGTGAACTTGAGGTCGACGATCTGGATTCCGTGCTCCCGTACGAGGGCGATCACCTCCTTCGCGTTCTTGGGCGGATTCACCCGGTAGGAGCCGGGTTCGAACTGGGCGATCGGGCGCTTTTTCTCGGTTGGCATGGTCCTCTCCTCGGGTTGGGCTTACCCAGCGTCGGGCCAACTCCCGCTCACGCGGGCATCACTCTCAGTCCTGCGGGGAAGGGTCGCGTTTCAGCCTCATCCCCGTGCCGGCCAACGTCATCACGCCATCCTTGTCGACGCCGATATGCCGACCATCCGCCAGCTTGTATTCGGTGAGCCCCGTCGGCTCCCATTGGCCTTGCGTGTCGGGAACCGCGTCGAGACGGGCGAGGTGTTCATAGGCCTGGACACGGTAGGTCTGTCCATCGCTTCCGCGGGCGGTGAATGTCTCGAGCAGGTGAAGCATCTTTTCCATGCGCGCTCTCCTTGCAACCGACAGAGCCGGGCGCCTTCGTGCATCCCGATGCGCTTGCGCGCGACCAAAAGGCGCACGTCGAAAGGAGTTTGACGGGCCGCTGGCGGTGAAGTTCCGACGTGTGGCGTCAGGCTTTTCCCCAGGCCAACTGACTCGACCGGCGGGAGCGGCATTGGCGGTCAGACCGCGAATCTTGCCCGCTACACAGGCGCTATCCGCGCCGCTGCCCGTCCACGAACACCGCCAGTTCCCGGGGTGCGAACGCCGTCCACGTCTCATTGGTCGTCAGCGGCGCGGTCACCACCACGGCCACGCGATCGTTCGGCGTGGTGTGCTGGGCGAAGTCGATGCTCAGGTCCTCGTCCGACAGCTCGGCGGTCAGGAAGGGATGCCGGCGCTCGACGTACCAGAGATGGGTCGAGGCGTGGGCCCACAGGGCCTGGCCGTTCGACAGCATGAAATTGAAGGTGCCGTGCGCCGCCAGCCGCGGTGCCAGCTCGCGCAATGTGAGCGTCAGTTCGTCGATGCTCGGCACGTCGGCATGCGACTTGGCCAGCTCCTGCATGATCCAGCAGAAGGCGTGCTCGCTGTCGGTGCTGCCCACCGGGTGGAAACTGCCGTGCAGCCGCGGCCGGAAATCCTTCAGGTCGCCGTTGTGGGCGAACACCCAGTAGCGGCCCCACAGCTCGCGCACGAACGGATGGCAGTTCTGCAGGTTCACCGCGCCCTGCGTCGCCTTGCGGATGTGGGCGATGACGTTGCGGCTCTGGATCGGATAGCGGCGGATCAGCTCGGCCACCGGCGACTCGCAGGCCGGCTGGTGGTCGACGAAATGCCGCAGGCCGCGGTCCTCGAAGAAGGCGATGCCCCAGCCGTCGGCATGGTGGTCGGTGCGGCCGCCGCGCTGGGCGAAACCCGTGAAGCTGAAGGTCACGTCGGTCGGCGTGTTGCAGTTCATTCCGAGCAGCTGGCACATGGCGGTTATTAGAACCGAAGCGGATTCAACTCTTCGGCGGCGCGGCCTTCACCCGCAACTGCCAGGCCGCGACGATGGCCAGCGCGCAGAGCCCCGCCAGCAGCATGAACACCTCGTCGAAGGCGGCCAGCCGCGCCGGGCTGGTGGCCGGATTGGCGAGCGAGTCGCCGTGCGCCGCGAGCCGCCATTCGAGCACGATCGCGCACAGGCTCACGCCCGCGGCGCCGCCCAGCATGCGCAGGAAGTTGATGGCGCTGGCGCCCTGCGGGATCAGCGGCTTGGCCAGCGGCCGCATCGAGCCCAGGTTGAGCGAAGGCAGGATGAAGCCCAGGCCGATGCGCCCGATGATCGCGAAGGCCACCAGCAGCCACAGCGGGCTGTCCAGGCGGAGCACCACCATCAGCGCGAAGGACGCGGCCAGCAGCACCAGGCCGATGCCCACCAGCAGGTAGGTCGGCTGCCGGTCGGCCAGCCGGCCGACGCCGGCGATGGTCAGGGCGAGCACGATGCCGGCCGGCAGCAGGATGGTGCCGACGTGCGAGGCCGACAGCTGCAGCCCGACCTGCATGTAGACCGGCAGCAGGTAGGTCGAGCCGAACAGCGCGGTGCCGTAGATGAAGGCGACCACGCTGCCCATCGCGAACTGCCGGTACTGGAAGAGCGCCAGGTTCATCAGCGGAGCGCCGCCCCTGGCGGCCAGGCGCTTCTGCCAGGCGACGAAGGCGCCGAAGGCGGTTCCCGCGCCGGCCAGCAGCAGCGTGGCGTGCAGCGCCGAGTCACCGCGCAGGGCGACCAGGCCGTTCAGCAGGCACAGGGTGCCGAGGGTGCCGAGGCCGAGTCCGCGCCAGTCGAGGCCGTCGCTGCGTACCGCGACCACGCCGCCCGGCGCGGTGGTCGGCACGAATTTGTAAGCCAGCCAGATCGACGCCAGGCAGAAGGGCACCACCATGAAGAAGATCGAGCGCCAGCCGAACAGGTCGACCAGCACGCCGCCGATGCTGGGCCCGATGGCCGGCGCCAGCACCACGCCCATGCCGAAGATCCCGCTGGCGCGGCCCTGCTCCTGGGGCTGGAAGGCGCGCAGGATGATGATGGCCGGGATCGGCTGCACCACGCCCGCCGCCAGCCCCTCGGCCACGCGCGCGATCAGCACCAGCGTGAAGTCGGTGGCCAGCCCGCCAGCCAACCCGCCCGCCATCAGCAGCACCATGGTGCCGATGTAGGTTCGCCGGTAGCCGTAGCGCGAAAGCAGCCAGGGCGTGGTCAGCATCGACACGGTCATCGCCACCATGAAGCCCGAGCTGACCCACTGGGCGCGTTCCTGGCCGAGCGAAAAATGATGGCTCATGCCGGGAATGGCGACGTTGACGATGGTCGACGACATGATCGACGCCATCACACCGACCATGACCGAAACGAGCAGGAGCCAGCGATAGCGTTCGCCGTAGCGGCTGCTCAGGGACTGCGGGGGAGGATTGTTCATCGAGAGTGGGAGTCGCCCGCGCCGGGCCGTCCTGCAAGGATATCGGCGTTTGCACCGCTTCAGCGCGAAGTATCGGCGGCCAGAATCGGGTGTTGCGACAACGGGCCGCCGGCCGACTGGGCCGACCGTTCCACCAGGTGATCACCGAGCAGCGCGAGCGCGGCGGCATGCCGGCGATGGCGGCCAAGGAAGAACCGGTGGCGGCTCAGTCCTGAAGCGCTTCCCGGGCGGCGCAGCGCGCGCAGATGCAGGCCAGGCGGCGCTGTGCGTCCGGCACGCGGGCCAGCAGGGCCTCGCTGAAGCCGACCTCCCTGCACCAGCACGGCGGCTGGGCCTGGCCGGTCTCGCGCTCGATCTCGATCGCGCAGCGGTTCGACTCGCCGCACAAGGGACAGCGCGACGGATCGGGGCGGGCCACTGCGTTCATCCCGCGAGCTCGAAGGGCGCCAGCTTCTTCGCCACCGCGACGTTGTCGAGCGTCACGTAGACCGGAAGCCCGTCGCGGTAGGACGGATAGTCCTCGCCCTGGATCAGCGGCAGCAGGTAGCGCCGGCATTTCTCGGTGATGCCGTAGCCGTCGCCCGAGATGAAGTCGCGCGGCATGAACTTCTCGGCGTTGGCGACCGCGTCGAGCGGCGCCGTGCCGATGCGGTAGGCATAGGGCTGGTCGGAGCTGCGTTCGATGGTCGGCATCACGGCGTTGCGGCCCTCGAGCGCCAGCTCGACCGCGCGCTGGCCGAGTTCATAGGCCTGCCGCACGTCGGTGGCCGAGGCGATGTGCCGCGCCGCGCGCTGCAGGTAGTCGGCCACCGCCCAGTGGAACTTGTGGCCCAGCGCGTCCTTGATCATCTGCGCCACCACCGGTGCCGCGCCGCCGAGCTGCGCGTGGCCGAAGGCATCCTTGCTGCCCTGCTCGGCCAGGAAAGTGCCGTCGGCGTGATGGCAGCCTTCGGAGACCACCACGGTGCAGTAGCCGTGATGCTTCACCATGGCGTCCACGCGCGCCAGGAAGACGGCCTGGTCGAACGGAATCTCGGGGAACAGGATCACGACCGGAATGCCGTGCGCCTCGACCAGCCCGCCGGCCGCGGCGATCCATCCGGCATGGCGCCCCATGACCTCGATCACGAACACCTTGGTCGAGGTCGCGGCCATCGAGCGGACGTCGAGCGAGGCCTCGAGCGTCGACACCGCGACGTACTTGGCGACCGAGCCGAAGCCCGGGCAGCAGTCGGTCAGCGGCAGGTCGTTGTCGATGGTCTTCGGCACATGGATGGCCTGCAGCGGATAGCCCAGCGACTGCGACAGCTGGCTCATCTTGAAGCAGGTGTCGGCCGAATCGCCGCCGCCGTTGTAGAAGAAATAGCCGATGTCGTGGGCCTTGAAGACCTCGATCAGGCGCTCGTACTCGCGCCGGTTCGTGGTCGAAGACTTGAGCTTKTAGCGGCACGACCCGAAGGCGCCGGCGGGCGTGGTGCGCAGCGCCGCGATCGCCTCGGCCGATTCGCGGCCGGTGTCGATCAGGTCCTCGGTCAGGGCGCCGAGGATCCCGTTGCGGCCGGCGTAGACGCTGCCGATGCGGTCGGGGTGCCGGCGCGCCGTCTCGATCACGCCGCAGGCCGAGGCGTTGATGACGGAAGTGACGCCGCCGGACTGGGCGTAGAAGGCGTTGAGGGTGGGCATGGGGCGCATTGTCCTGCAGCCCCCGTCCGCCTGCCAGTGCGATCTTCAGCGGCTCAGCGCCCCGGCAGCCCCATCGCGCGCGTGATCACCTCTTTCATGATCTCGTTGGTGCCGCCGTAGATCCGCTGCACCCGCGCATCGGCGTAGGCCCGGGTCACCGGGTACTCCCACATGTAGCCGTAGCCGCCATGCAATTGCACGCATTCGTCCATCACCTTGCACTGCAGGTCGCTGGTCCAGTACTTGGCCATGCTGGCGGTCGCGGTGTCGAGCTTCTCCAGCATCAACAGTTCGATGCACTTGTCGACGAAGACCTGCGCCACCTGCACCTCGGTCTGCAGTTCGGCCAGCGTGTAGCGGGTGTTCTGGTAGGCGCCCACCGGCTGGCCGAAGACCTGGCGTTCCTTCACGTAGGCCACCGTATGGTCGATCGCGGCCTGCGAGGCGGCCACCGCGCTGATCGCGATCTGCAGCCGTTCCCAGGGCAGTTGCTCCATCAGGCAGACGAAGCCGCGGTTCTCCTGCGCCGCGCCGCCCAGCAGCGCCTCGGCCGGCAGCCGCACGCCGTCGAAGAACAGCTCGGAGGTGTCCTGTGCCTTCAGGCCCAGCTTCTTCAGCCGCTTGCCCTTCTCGAAGCCCGGCATGCCGCGCTCGACCAGGAACAGGCTGGTGCCCTTGGCACCGCCGGCCGGATCGGTCTTGGCGACCACGATCACCAGGTCGGCGTGCCAGCCGTTGGTGATGAAGGTCTTGCTGCCGTTCAGCAGATAGCTGCCGTCGGGCTGCTTCAGCGCCGTGCTGCGCACTGCCTGCAGGTCGCTGCCGGCGGCCGGCTCGCTCATCGCGATGGCGCCGATCATCTCGCCGCTCGCGAGCTTCGGCAGGTAGTGCTTCTTCTGTTCTTCGGTGCCGTAGCGCAGGATGTACGGCGCCACGATCTCGCTGTGCAGCCCGTAGCCGATGCCGGTGAAGCCGCGGGCCCACAGCTCCTCGAACTGGATCACCGAATAGAGCAGGTCGGCGCCCGAGCCGCCATATTCCTCGGGCAGCGACATGCAGAGGAAGCCGTTGGCGCCGGCCTTGTTCCAGACCTCGCGGGCGACATAGCCCTGTTCCTCCCAGGCCTCGTGGAAAGGGGCGATCTCCTTGTCCATGAAGCGGCGGAAGCTGTCGCGGAAGGCCTCGTGGTCGGGGCTGAAGAGGGTGCGTTCGATCATGGGAATGCAGCGTTCAGCGTGGCGGGAAGACCGGAGCGCGCTTTTGCAGGAAGGCCGCCACGCCCTCGGCGAAGCTCGGCTGCTCGATCAGCTCGCGCTGGCGTTCGCTTTCGTAGTGCAGTTGCTCGGGCAGCGTGTGCCGCTCCGACTGCGCGATGGCGCGGCGCGCCTCCTGCACTGCATGCGCAGGCAGGCGCGCCAGGCGCTGGGCGATCTTGAGCGCCTCGGGCCCCAGCGCGCCGTCGTCGAGCGCGGCCCAGATCAGGCCCCACTGCGCCGCGGTCTCGGCGCCGAGCTTCTCATCGAGCAGCGCCATGCCCATCGCGCGCGCGGGGCCGACCCGGCGCGGGATGAACCAGGTGCAGCCGAGGTCGGGCACGATGCCCAGCTTGGGCAGGAAGGGAAGGTAGAAATACGCGCTGCGCGCCGCCACCACGATGTCGCAGGCCAGCGCCAGGCCGACGCCGGCACCGGCGGCAGGCCCGTTGACCGCGCAGACCACCGGCACCGGCAGCGCGCGCAGTTCCTCGATCAACGGGTTGCTCATCGATTGCATCCAGTCGGCGGTCTGGTCGCCGAGCGTCTTGCCTTCCTCGGGCGCGCGCATCGCGCTCAGGTCGGCGCCGACGCAGAAGGCCTTGCCGGCGCCGGTGAGCACCACCGCGCGCACCTGGCTGTCGGCTCGAACGCGAGCGAAACGCTCGCGCAGTTCCTGCTGCAGGTCGAGCGCGATCGGGTTGAGTTTGGCCGGCAGGTTCAGCGTGAGGGTCGCGATGCCGTCGTTCAGTTCGTAGAGGACGCTGCTCATCTCAGTGCTCCACTGCGCTGTGGCGCGACCTGCGACACATGAAACCGGCGCAGTCCGATATCAGGGATACCGCGGAACCGGCTTTGCCGGGCCGCCAGTATCGCCCCCCTTGAGGGGGGAGGCGCCGCAGGCGCTTCGGGGGGTGTTTCATTTCAGAGCCGCTCCACGATCGTGACGTTGGCCATACCCCCACCTTCGCACATGGTCTGAAGGCCATAGCGCTTGCCGCGCCGGCCGAGCGCATTCACCAGCGTGGTCATCAGCTTGGTGCCCGAGGCGCCGAGCGGGTGGCCGAGCGCGATCGCGCCGCCGTTGACGTTGAGCTTCGCCGGGTCGGCGCCGAGCGTCTGCAGCCAGGCCAGCGGCACCGGCGCGAAGGCCTCGTTGACCTCGTAGAGGTCGATGTCCTCGATCTTCAGGCCGGCCTTCGCCAAGGCGCGCGCGGTGGCCGGGATCGGCGCCTCCAGCATGATCACCGGGTCGTGGCCCAGCACGCTCATGTGGTGGATGCGCGCCAGCGGCTTCACGCCCAGCGCCTTCAGGCCGCGCTCGTTGACCACCAGCACGCCGCTGGCGCCGTCGCAGATCTGGCTCGCGGTGGCGGCGGTGCAACGGCCGCCCTCGGCGATCAGCTTGACCCCGGCGATGCCTTCGAGCGTGGCCTCGAAGCGGATGCCTTCGTCGACCGTGTGCATCTCGCCGCCGGCCGAGCCATCGGCCAGGCGCACCTCTACGGCCAAGATCTCGTCGGCGAACAGTCCCTCACGGCTGGCGGCGATCGCGCGCTGGTGGCTTTCGAAGGCGTAGCGGTCGAGCATGTCCTTGGTGAGCCCGTAGTTCTTCGCGATCATCTCGGCGCCGGTGAACTGGCTGAACTCGACGCCGGGGTAGCGCCGCTGCATGGCCGGGCTCATGTAGGTGCCGAGGCCGGCCTTGGCCGGCAGCGCGTTGGGCGTGAACATCGGCACCCGCGTCATGCTCTCGACGCCGGCCGCGATCACCGCGTCCATGCTGCCCGACATCACGGCCTGGGCCGCGAAGTGCAGCGCCTGCTGCGACGAGCCGCATTGGCGGTCGACCGAGGTGCCGGGCACCGATTCGGGCAGTTTCGAGGCCAGCACCGCATTGCGCGCCACGTTGGTCGCCTGTTCGCCGACCTGGCTCACGCAGCCGAGGATGACGTCCTCCACCGCCGCCGGGTCGATGCCGCTGCGCGCCACCAGCGCGTCGATGACCTGCGCCGCCAGGTCGACCGGGTGCCAGCCCGCCAGCCTGCCGCCGCGACGGCCGCCCGCGGTGCGCGCGGTGGCCACGATATATGCCTCTGCCATGGTGTGTCCTTCGTCCGGGAATTGGGGCCCGGAGCGGACAGCAACGCGATCGTCTCCTCCGGCCCGGGAGCGTCGATGGTTCAACGCCCCGGCGCCGGGGTCAAGCCGGGGACATCCCGTGGGGCCAGAGTCGCCAAGGCGACCGCTCGGCCGGCGCCGGCCGGGCGGCGACCGACAGCGCCTCACCGCTGAAGCGCACGCAGGAAGGTTCGAGTGCCGCCACCAGCGCGCGCCGGTGCGAGTCGCTGCGGAAGCGCTCGCCGGGCTCCAGCACGATGTCGCGCCGGTCGTGGTCGAGCGTGATCCACACGGCGCCGCGGGTGCATTCGATGTCGACCTCGTGGGCGTCGGGCAGGGTGAAGACCGCCTTCTTGGGCAGGCTGAGGCTCAGGCGTTGGGTGTGGGGGGTCATCAGGGGCTCCATTGCATTCTTCCTGCGAATGAATATAGTCATCGCCCCAAGGTCTGTCATACGGTCATTCGGAACTCGTTGCATGCATCCAGAGAATGCGAAGGCCCCACTCGCCGGGCCTGATCTGCCGCCGTTGGAGTTGCTGCGCAGCTTCGAGGCCGCGGCGCGCACGCTGAGCTTCACGCAGGCTGCGGCCGAGGTCTTCCTCACGCAGTCGGCGGTCAGCCGGCAGATCCAGCAGCTCGAGGCCAGCCTCGGCGTGCCGCTGTTCGAGCGCCGCCACCGCGCGCTGGCGCTGACCGAGGCCGGGCGGGTGTTGCAGCGCGCGGTGGTCGAGAGCCTGGAGCGCCTGCGCGATGCCACGGCCCGCGTGCGCGCGGCACCGGTGCTGCGCCAGGTCGCGATCACGACCACGCCGGGCTTCGCCTCGCTGTGGCTGATTCCGCGGCTGGCGCGCTTCACGGCGGACCATCCGCGGGTCGACGTCCGGGTGTCGGCCACGCTCGACGTGCTGGACCTCGAGCGTGCCCGCATCGACGTCGCGGTCCGCTTCGTGCCGATCGCCCGGGGCACCGGCCCGACCCTGTTCGAGGAGTCGGTGATGCCGCTCTGTGCGCCGCGCGTCGCCGCGGCTCTGAAGGCGCCGGGCGACCTGCCGGAACAGACCCTGCTCACGGTCGACCTGCCGAACCATGCCGAGGCGCCGACCGCCGACTGGGAGCCCTGGCTGGAGGTCATGGGGCTGACCGACCTGCGCATGAAGAACACGCTGCGCTTCACCCAATACGCCGATGCGGTGGCGGCCGCGGTCGCCGGCCAGGGGGTGGTCATCGGCCGGCTGCCGCTGTTGCGCGAGCTGGTGCAGACCGGGCAACTGGTGGCGCCCTTCGGGGAGGGCGCGGCCTCGCGGCGCGGCTATTTCATCGAGACCTCGCGGCGGGCCGCGGGCAACCCCGACGCCCAGGATTTCGTGCGCTGGCTGCGGGCCGAAGCCGAGGCTGCGCAGCGCGGGTGAAGGGGGTGCAGGCCGCCTTGGGAGCGGCCCGGCGCCGGCCCGGGCCGAGGGATTAAAGTCGGGGCACGCATGGCCCGACGTGGCACCGATTCCGCTGACCTAAAACCCGATGAATTCGACGACCGACACCGCATCTGCTCCTCAAGCCGCCAAGAAGGGCGGCCGTGGGCGACAGAACGCCCGGCAGAACGCCAAACCGGGCGCGAACCAGGGCGGCCAGAAAGGGCCGCAGCGCCCGGCCCGCAAGCCCAACCCCGTGCTCGAGAAGCTGTTCGAGCTCTATCCGAAGATGTTCGGCGCCCGCTTCCTGCCGCTGAAGCTGGGTGTCTACCAGGAGTTGCTGGCGCTGCACGCCGACCTGTTCAAGAAGGAAGACCTGAAGATCGCGCTGGGACTGCATGCCCGCTCGACACGCTATCTCGACGCCGTGGCCGCCGGCGAGAAGCGCCATGACCTGAACGGCGTGCCGGTCGAGGCCGTGGCCCCGGAGCACGTGCACCACGCGATCCTCGAGGTGTTCAAGCGCCGCCAGGCGCGCACCGAGGAGGACCTGCGTCCCAAGCTGCGGGCCCGCCTGGTGGAGGCCATCGAGGCCTCGGGCCTGTCGCGCGAGGACTACGTGCTGGCCGTTCGCACGCAGGACGAAGTGACCAACGCCGTGCTCGACGAGGCCTTCGTGGAAGTCGGCGCGCGCACGGCCAAGCGCGAGGCGCTGCTGCGCGCCTTCGAGGCCAGCGGGCGTACCGTGGCGGAGTTCGCCGAGATGTACGGCATGGATCCGGCCGAGGTCGGCCGGACGCTGCAGCGCGCGCGGCCGCACGCCAGCTGACCCGCTGACGAACCGGTCAGCGGCTCTTTTCCGGGCCGAAGCGAAACCGGGTCGACCGGGTCCGCCGGCGCGGCGTTGTGGGGGTGCTGTCTTTCAGGCCCCCGTCGCAGGAGCACCGCATGAACCGTCGATCGCCCAAAAGCGTCCGCTTCCTTGCCTGGGTACTGGCGTGCGCCGCCTTCGCCGCGCTGCCCGCGAAGGCGCAGCCTGCGGCGGAAGCCGACGCGCTCCACATCCTGAATCGCCTGGCCTACGGCCCCGCGCCCGGCGACCTGGCGCACGTGAAACAGGTCGGCATCGATCGCTACATCGACGGGCAGCTGCATCCCGAGCGCCTGCCGTTGCCGGCCGATCTCGCGCAGCAGCTCGGCGCGCTGTCCACCGCCGCGGCGTCGCAGCGCGACCTGATCACGCAGTACCGCGAGGCGCTGCAGGCTGCCAAGGATGGCAGCGACGATGCCAAGGCCAGGCAGCGCGAGTTCATCCGGCAGGTCGACATCGAGGCCGGCCAGGCGCGTCTCTGGAGCGCCGTGCGCAGCCCGCGCCAGCTCGAGGAACGGATGGTGGACTTCTGGTTCAACCACTTCAATGTGTTCATCGGCAAGGGCCTGGACCGCGTGCTGGTCGGGAACTACGAGCGCGAGGCGATCCGGCCGTACGCGATGGGCCGCTTCCGCGACCTGCTGGGGGCCACGGCGCACCATCCCGCGATGCTGTTCTATCTGGACAACTGGCAATCCGCCGTCCCGGGCTTCCAGCCGCCGCGCGGCGCCGATCCGGCTGCCAGGGCCAGCGGCTTGAACGAGAACTACGCCCGCGAGCTGATGGAGCTGCACACACTGGGCGTCGATGGCGGCTACACCCAGCGCGACGTGACCGAGCTGGCCCGTGTCCTCACCGGCTGGACTTTCGCGCCGCGAGCGACCACCGGCCCTTCCACCTTCTTCTTCGACGCGCGCCGGCACGACGGCGGCGACAAGCTCTGGCTCGGGCAGCGCATCGGCGACCAGGGCCAGGCCGAAGGCGAGCGGGCACTGGACCTGCTGGCCATGCACCCGGCCACCGCACGCCATGTCAGCGGCCAGCTGGCGCAGTATTTCGTCGCCGACCAGCCGCCGGCCGTGCTGGTCGACCGGCTCGCCCAGCGCTACCTGGCAAGCGGCGGCGACATCCGCGCCGTGCTCAAGACCTTGTTCGACAGCCCCGAGTTCCGTAGTCCCAAGGTGCACGGCCTGAAGTTCAAGACGCCCTACGACTACGTGGCCTCGACCGTGCGCGCCACCGACCTGCCTCTGACCGACGTGCGGCCCCTGCTCGGAACGCTGCGCCAGCTCGGCATGCCGCTCTACGGCTGCCAGACGCCGGACGGCTACAAGAACACGCAGGACGCCTGGCTCAACCCGGATGCGATCACCCGCCGCATCGGCTTCGCGACGGCGTTGGCATCGGGCCGGCTGCCGGCCGCAGCCACGCCGCCGGTCGATGCGGAAGTCCTGCTCGCCACGCTGGGCAGCAGCATCTCGCCAAAGACCCGCGCCACCCTAGCCGAGGCGACGCCCGATCTGCGGGGGGCGCTGGTGCTAGGCAGCCCCGATTTCATGCACCGCTGATTTCCCGGAGGCCACCATGCTGCGTCGCGATCTGCTGAAACTTGCCGTGCAGGGCGGTGCCGTCCTGCTGCCTCCAGGCCCCTCGGCCTTCGCCGCGGTGGGCGAGAGCCGCGCCGCTGCGCCGCCGCGGCTGGTGGTGATCTTCCTGCGCGGCGCGGTGGATGGGCTGAGCGTGGTCGCGCCCTATGCCGACGACGCCTACTACGCCGCCCGTTCATCGATCGCCCTGGCGCGCCCGGGCGCCGAAGGCGGGCTGCTCGACCTCGATGGCCGCTTCGGGCTGCACCCGGCGCTGGCGCCCCTGATGCCCCTGTGGCAGGCCGGCCAGCTCGGTTTCGTGCAGGCCTGCGGTTCGCCCGACGAGACCCGCTCCCACTTCGATGCACAGGACTACATGGAGTCCGGCACGCCGGGCCGCAAGTCGACCACCGACGGTTGGCTCAACCGGCTCCTCGGTGCGATGCCGGCCGATTCGACGGGCGCCCCGTCCGCCACCCGGGCCGTCAGCATGGGCCCGGTACTGCCGCGCATCTGCGCGGGGCGCAACACCGTGGCGAACATCCCGCTGGGCGCTGCGGCCGGCAAGCCGACGCTGCTCGATCGTCCGCAGGTCGCCGATGCCTTCGGCCGGCTCTATGGCGGCGACGATGCGCTGTCGCGCGCCTTCAGGGAATCGCGCCAGTCGCACCAGGAGGTGATGCGATCGCTGAACCCCGACAACCTGGACCGCGAGATGCAGGCCGCCAGCAATGGGGCCCCGCTGCCCAACGGCTTTCCCGACAACGCGGCCCGGCTCGCGACCCTCATGCGCAACGACGCGCGGGTCCAGCTGGCCTTCATGGACCTCGGCGGGTGGGACACCCATGCCAACCAGGGTGCGGCGACCGGCCAGCTCGCCAACCGGCTCGGCCCGCTGGGGCAGGGGCTGTCGGCGCTGGCCACGCGCCTGGGCCCGGTCTGGGCCGACACGATGGTGGTGGTGATGTCCGAGTTCGGCCGCACGGTGCGCCAGAACGGCAACAGCGGCACGGACCACGGACACGGCAACTTGCTGTGGCTGCTCGGCGGCAAGGTGGCTGGCGGCAAGGTGCACGGGCGCTGGCCCGGCCTGGAGGATCGTGCGCTGCACGACGGCCGCGACCTGGCGGTGACCACCGATTTCCGCCAGGTGCTGGCGGCCATCGGCGAACGGCACCTGCGCCTGCCGGACGGGCGTCTGGCCGAGGTCTTTCCGGGCTTCGCCTTCCAGTCCTCGGGGGCCGCCGGCCTGTTGCGCGGCTAGACCGCGCCGACGTTCGCCTCAGGCCGTGTCGGCCTTCACCTTCAGCCGCCACGCGTGCAGCAGCGGCTCGGTGTAGCCGCTCGGCTGCTCGATGCCCTTGAACACCAGGTCCTGGGCCGCCTTGTACGCGGCCGAGGTGGCGAAGTTGCCGGCCATCTTCTTGTAGAGCGGGTCGCCGGCGTTCTGCTGGTCGACCACCGCGGCCATGCGCTCGAAGGTGGCGCTGACCTGCTCCTTGCTCACCACGCCGTGCAGCAGCCAGTTGGCGATGTGCTGGCTCGAGATGCGCAAGGTCGCGCGGTCTTCCATCAGGCCGATGTTGTGGATGTCGGGCACCTTCGAGCAGCCGACGCCCTGGTCGATCCAGCGCACCACGTAGCCCAGGATGCCCTGCACGTTGTTGTCGAGTTCCTGCTGGCGCTCGGCCGCGGTCCAGTTCACGCTCGGCGCCACCGGCACCTTCAGCAGGTCGCTGAGGATGTTGTCGCGCTCGGCGTCGGCGTCGATCTGCTCCAGCTGCTTCTGCACCTCGGCGACGTTGACCTGGTGGTAGTGCAGCGCGTGCAGCGTGGCCGCCGTCGGCGAGGGCACCCAGGCGGTGTTGGCGCCGGCCTTCGGGTGGACGATCTTCTGCTCGAGCATCGCGTGCATCAGGTCGGGCATGGCCCACATGCCCTTGCCGATCTGCGCCTTGCCGCGCAGGCCGCACGAGAGGCCGACCAGCACGTTGTTCTTCTCGTAGGCCTGGATCCACGGCGTGGTCTTCATGTCGCCCTTGCGCAGCATCGCGCCGGCCTGCATCGCGGTGTGCATCTCGTCGCCGGTGCGGTCGAGGAAGCCGGTATTGATGAAGGCCACGCGCGCGGCCGCTTCGGCGATGCAGGCCTTGAGGTTGACGCTGGTGCGGCGCTCTTCATCCATGATGCCGAGCTTGACGGTGTTGGCCGGCAGGCCCAGAAGTTCCTCGACGCTCGCGAACAGCGCGCTCGCGAAGGCGACCTCGGCCGGGCCATGCATCTTCGGCTTCACGATGTAGACGCTGCCGGTGCGCGAGTTGCCCTTGCGCTTCAGGTCGACGGTGGCGATGGTGGTCGTGATGACCGCGTCCATGATGCCCTCGGGGATCTCCTTGCCGTCGGCGTACAAGATCGCCGGGTTGGTCATCAGGTGGCCGACATTGCGCACGAACATCAGCGAGCGGCCGTGCAGCTTCACGGGCTGGCCGTCGGCGCCGGTGTATTCGCGGTCGGGGTTGAGGCCGCGCGTGAAGGTCTTGCCGCCCTTGGCGACTTCCTCGGTCAGCGTGCCCTGCAGGATGCCGAGCCAGTTGCCGTAGGCCAGGACCTTGTCGGCCGCATCGACCACCGCCACCGAATCCTCGAGGTCGAGGATGGTCGACAGCGCGGCTTCGAGCACCACGTCGCTGACGCCGGCCGCGTCGCTCTTGCCGATGGCGGTCGAGCGGTCGATCTGGATGTCGATGTGGATGCCGTTGTGCTTCAGCAGCACCGACTTCGGCGCCGCCGCGTCGCCGGTGTAGCCGACGAACTGCGACGGGTTCTTGAGGCCGGTGCTGCTGCTCTGCAGCGCGATCACCAGCACGCCGTGCTCGACCTTGTAGCCGGTAGCGTTCTTGTGCGAGCCGTTGTCGAGCGGCGCGGCCTGGTCGAGCACGTGGCGCGCGAACTCGATCACCTTGGCGCCGCGCACCGGGTTGTAGCCCCTGCCCTTTTCGGCGCCGCCGGTCTCGGGGATCGCGTCGGTGCCGTAGAGCGCGTCGTACAGCGAGCCCCAGCGCGCATTGGCCGCGTTGAGCGCATAGCGCGCGTTCAGGATCGGCACCACCAGCTGGGGGCCGGCCTGCAATGCGAGCTCGGCATCGACGTTGGCGGTGGTGGTCTGCACGTCCTTCGGCTGCGGCAGCAGATAGCCGATGGCTTCGAGGAAGGCGCGGTAGGCGGGCATGTCGGTGATCGGGCCCGGGTGCGCCTTGTGCCAGCGGTCCATCTCGCGCTGCAGCCGGTCCCGTTCGGCCAGCAGGGCCGCGTTCTTGGGGGCGAACTCGCTGACGATGGCGTCGAAGCCCTTCCAGAAGACCTCGCTGGCGACGCCGGTGGCGGGCAGCACCTTCTGTTCGATGAACTGGTGCAGTTCGGTGGCGACCTGGAGGCCGTGGACGGAAGTGCGGGCGGTCATGGTTCTGTACTCCTTGATGAGATGCGTCCAGAGACTGTATTCGATACCTGACTGGCAAGTAATAGCCGAAATCGGGTTAGATCAGTGACAAAAATGAAGGTAATAGAGGCCAGCGTCGCAGGCTGCTGCAAGGGTACGCCGTGATCGCAAGAAAAGCGCCCGCGGCCACCTCGGGGGTCAGCGACCCACACGCAGCGGGGGAGCGTGGGGGGCTCAGGCCGGCGCCGGGCCGCCCCAAGGCGGCCTGCGGCCCCCTCGGGGGACAGCGACCCACACGCAGCGGGGGAGCGTGGGGGCTCAGGCCGGCGCCGGGCCGCCCCAAGGCGGCCTGCGGCCCCCTCGGGGGGCAGCGACCACACGAAGTGAGGGAGCGTGGGGGCTCGATTCATACCCGCCCGCTGAGCCTTCGCGCGGCGGCCCGAACCGCTTCGATGTGCCGCGGGTCGTAGCGATGGGCCGGCATGGTCAGCGTCAGCGCGGCCGCCAGTCGCCCATCCGCATGGAACACGGGGGCCGAGATGCCGGCGAGTTCGGCCGTGCGGTCGCCGACCAGCGCGCAGTAGCCCTGTTCGCGAATGCTTTCGAGGAGCCCGCGGTCCCGGGCGCCGCGCGGCCTGTCGGCCTCAGGACCGAAGGCGATCAGGACGCGGGCGCCGGTGCCGCGGTCGGCCGGCAGCAGGTCGCCGGCGCGCAGGTGGTCGCGCACCAGGTGCGGCGAGTCGACCCGGTACAGGCACAGGCGGGCCCAGCCTTCGCCCTGCGGCTGGCGCACATGGTAAGCCGCGCTCTCGCCGGTGGCGGCGACCAGATCGCGCAGCACCGGCGGCACGATGCCGTCGAGCGAGAACGAAGCCGCGTACAGCGCATGCAGGCGGGCGATTTCGGTGCCGAGCGCGTAGCGGCCGTCGTCCTGCCGGCGAATCAGCCGCGCGTGCTCGAGCGAGGCCAGCAGGCGCAGCACGGTGCTCTTGTAGAGCTGCGTGCGCTCGGCGAACTGCGCCAGCGTGAGAGCCTCGTCGCCCGGGCGGAAGGCCGAGAGCAGGCTCAGCGCACGGTCCACCGCCGCGGCGCCGCCGGGCGCGGCGCTCAGGTCGGACACCGATTCGGTTTGGGATTTGCGGGGCATGGGCTTTCTTGACAGGACGGGTGATCGCCGGTCTAATTCTGTCTCGCAGAATATAGTTCTGCAAGATAGAACTGTCAAACTAGAACTGTCAAACGCAAGCCAGGAAACCAGACCCGTGACAGCTCCCGATGTCCTCATCAGCGAAGTCGGCCCGCGCGACGGCCTGCAATCCGTCAAGGCGACCATGCCGACGGCCGACAAGCTCCGCTGGATCGATGCGCTCTACCAGGCCGGCGTTCGCGAGATCGAGGTCGCCTCTTTCGTGCCCGCGCGGCTGCTGCCCCAGATGGCCGATGCCGCCGACGTGGTGCGCCATGCGATCACCTTGCCCGGCCTCACGGTGATGGCGCTGGTGCCCAACCGCAAGGGTGCGGAATCCGCGCTTGCCGCCGGCGTCCACAAGCTGACCCTGCCCGTTTCCGCCAGCGCTGCGCATTCGCTCGCCAACGTGCGAAAGACCCGCGAGGAGATGGTCGAGGAGGTTCGCGCCATCGCCGAACTGCGTCGCGAGATCGCGCCGCACGTCAAGCTCGAAGCCGGCATCTCCACCGCCTTCGGCTGCACCCTGCAGGGCGAGGTGCCCGAAGACGAAGTCATCCGCCTCGCGGCCCGGTGCGTCGCCGCCGGCGCCGACGAGTCGGGCCTCTCGGACACGGTGGGCTATGCCAACCCGGCGCAGGTGCGCCGCCTGTTCCGCCGCCTGCGTGCGGAGATCGGCGACAAGGCCGGCGCCGCGCACATGCACAACACGCGCGGCCTCGGCCTCGTCAACTGCCTGGCCGCCTACGAGGAAGGCGTCCGCACCTTCGATGCGTCGCTCGGCGGGCTGGGCGGCTGTCCGTATGCGCCCGGCGCCTCGGGCAATGTCGTGACCGAAGACCTGGTCTTCATGTTCGAGGCCATGGGCGTGCGCACCGGCATCGACCTCCAGAAACTCATCGCGGCCCGCGCGCCGCTGATCGCCGGCCTGCCGGGCGAACCGGTCTACGGCATGACGCCCGAAGCCGGCCTGCCCAAGGGCTTCACGCAAGGAAGCGCACATGCCTGAATCCACCCCGCTGCCCTACGCGGGCGTCCGCGTCATCGAGTTCACCCACATGGTGATGGGGCCGACCTGCGGCATGCTGCTCGGCGACCTCGGCGCCGAAGTGATCAAGGTCGAGCCGATCGAGGGCGACAGCACGCGGCGCCTGCTGGGCTCCGGCGCGGGCTTCTTCCCGACCTTCAACCGCAACAAGAAAAGCATCGCGCTCGATCTCAAGAAGCCCGAGGGCGTGGAGGCGGCGCTGCGCCTGATCGCCAGCGCCGACATCGTGAGCGAGAACTTCAAGCCCGGCACGATGAAGAAGCTCGGGCTGGACTACGAAAGCCTGCAACAGCTCAATCCTCGGCTGATCTACGTCAGCCACAAGGGTTTCCTGCCCGGCCCCTACGACCACCGCACGGCGCTCGACGAGGTGGTGCAGATGATGGGCGGCCTGGCCTACATGACCGGCCGCGTCGGCGATCCGCTGCGCGCCGGCACCAGCGTCAACGACATCATGGGCGGCATGTTCGGCGCCATCGGCGCGATGGCCGCGCTGCGCCAGCGCGAACGCACGGGCAGGGGCTGCGAGGTGCAGTCGGCGCTGTTCGAGAACAACATCTTCCTGGTGGCGCAGCACATGATGCAGTTCGCCGCCACCGGCCGCGCCGCCGACCCGATGCCGAGCCGGATCTCGGCCTGGGGCGTGTACGACGTCTTCACCGTGAAGGACGGCGAGCAGATCTTCCTGGCGGCGGTCAGCGACAAGCAGTGGGCTGTCTTCTGCAAGGCCTTCGGCCTCGACGAGCTGCTGGCCGATCCGCGCCTGAAGACCAACAACGACCGCGTGCTGGCGCGCGACTGGATGATGCCGATCCTGCGCTCGCACCTGGCCGAGCGCAGCGCGGCCGAGCTCAGCGCGGTGTTCGAGCACAACGAGCTGCCCTTCGCGCCGATCACGCGGCCGCAGGAACTGTTCGACGACCCGCACCTCAATGCCACGGGCGGCCTGGCGCCGGTGCGCATGAACGACGGCAGCCTGTCGAAGGTGCCGTTGATGCCCTTCACGCTCGGCGGCGAGCGCCCCGGCATCCGCCTGCAACCGCCGCTGCTCGGCGAGCATACGCGCGCGCTGCTCCAGGAAGTGGGCTACAGCGATGCCGAGATCGATCGCCTGAAGATCCAGAACATCACCGCCGAAGACTGAGGCCACCAATTCGGCGCGCGCCGGGCGCCGCTCGGCCCCCATGCGCTCAGGCCAGGTCCTCGTGCAGGCACAGGATGTTCCCTTCGGGATCCTCGAACCAGGCCGCCTTCTCGGAGCCCAGCACGCAGACATGCTCGACCGTCTTCAGGCCGGGCAGGTCGTAGTCGGCGAAACGTACGCCGCGCTGCTCCAGCGCAGCAACGGCCTGACCGATGTGCGCCACACGAAAGCTCAGCGCCGTGTGTTCCGCCCGGGTGCCCTCGGGCCTCGGGAACAGAGCCAGCTCGGTTCCGCCGCACTGGTAGATGAACTTGCCGTCGGGCTTGGCGCCGAGGGGCTCCAGCCCGAGCGCTTCTTCGTAGAAGCGGCGTGCGCGGGCGAGATCCTTCACGGGCAACATGCAAGTGACGCGGCTGGCTGCGAGAGGGGTCATGGTGCGTGCTCCGGGCAATGGCGCGAATCTTCCTTTGTAGGCTCTTTGCGGGCGCCGCGCCATCGGCTGCGAGGCCGTCGTGGACTGTTCGCGGCGAGCCCTTCGTGATAATCCCGGGCGATGGACCGCCTGAAGCAACTCGAATCCTTTGTCGCGATCGCCGCCCGCGGCAGCCTCACGGCCGCGGCCAAGGCCGAGGGCGTGGCGCCGGCCGTGATCGGGCGCCGCATCGACGCGCTCGAAGAACGGCTGGGCGTCAAGCTGCTGCTTCGCACCACGCGCCGGATCTCGCTCACCCACGAGGGCAGCGCCTTCCTGGAGGACTGCCAGCGCCTGCTGGTCGAGCTGGCCAATGCCGAGGCCAGCGTGAGCGCCGGCGGCGTCAAGGCCAGCGGCCACCTCCGCGTCACCGCGCCGGCCGGCTTCGGCCGCCGCCACGTGGCGCCGCTGGTGCCGCGCTTCCACGCGCTGCATCCCGAGGTCACGATCTCGCTGAACCTCAGCGACCGGCTGGTCGACATGGCGGGCGAGAGCTTCGATTGCGCGGTGCGCGTCGGCGACCTGCCCGACTCCTCGCTGGTCAGCCTGCGGCTGGCCGACAACCGGCGCCGCTGCGTCGCCACGCCCGAGTTCGTGCGCCGCCATGGCGCTCCGCGCCATCCGGGCGAGCTGTCGCGCTTCGCCTGCCTGAGCCTGTCGAGCGATGCCTCGCAGACCCGCGGCTGGGCCTTCCGGGTGCCGACAGCCGGCGGCGAGCACGAGGTGATCTACCTGAAGCCGACCGGCCCGCTCGACTGCTCCGACGGCCAGGTGCTGCACGACTGGTGCCTGGCCGGCCACGGCATCGCCTGGCGCAGCACCTGGGAGGTCGAGGCCGAGATCGATGCCGGCCTGCTGGTGCCCTTGCTCGACGCGTTCGCCGCGCCGCCCAACGGCATCTACGCCGTGTTCCCGCAACGCAAGCACCTGCCGCTGCGGGTGCGCCTGTGGCTGGACTTCCTGAAGGCGCACTATGCGCGGCCGGAGTTCTGGGGCGGCACAATCGCAGCGCCCAAGAACATCAAGGAGTCCGCCCGATGACGCTCGAAGCCATCCTCGCCTACCTGCACCTGCTGGCCATCCTGACGATGGTGGTCTTCATCGCCAGCGAGGCCGCGCTGTGCCGCGTCGAGTGGCTCAACGCGGCGGTGGTCGAGCGCCTGGCCAAGGTCGACCTGATCTACGGCAGCGCCGCGGTGGCGGTCATCGTCACCGGCGTGGCGCGCACCTGGTGGGGCATGAAAGGCACGGCCTGGTACTGGACCAATCCGCTGCTGCACCTCAAGCTCACGCTGTTCATCATCATCGGCGCGATCTCGATCTTTCCGACGATGCGCTACCTGCGCTGGCGCAAGGCGCTGCGCGCCACCGGGGCCCTGCCGGCCGAGGCCGAGGTCCGCAAGACCCGCAAGCTGGTGATGATCCAGGCCCACCTGATCGCGCTGATACCGCTGGTGGCGGTGTTCCTGGCCCGCGGCTTCGGCGCGAGAAGCTAGCCCCCGATGAAGCCGGCGCACGTCAAGGCCCTGTTCGCCGGCACCATCTTCACCAGTGCCTTCCTGCTGTTCCTGGTCCAGCCGCTGATCGCCAAGCAGATCCTGCCCTGGTTCGGCGGCTCGGCGGCGGTGTGGTCGATCTGCATGGTGTTCTTCCAGGTCGTGCTGCTGGCCGGCTATGCGTACTCGGACTGGGTCACGCGGCGGCTCGGCGCGCGCACCCAGGCGCGGCTGCATGTCGGGCTGCTGCTCGCGAGCCTGGCCTTCCTGCCGATCGTGACCAGCGAGCGCTGGAAGCCGACCGGCGCCGAGGACCCGACGCTGTGGATCCTCGGCCTGCTGGTCGGCACCATCGGCCTGCCTTACTTCCTGCTCTCGACCACCGGGCCGCTGGTGCAGTCGTGGGTCGCACGCACGCCCTGGGGCGCGCAGGTGTACCGCTACTTCTCGCTGTCGAACCTGGCCTCGCTGGTGTCGCTGTTGAGCTACCCGGTGCTGATCGAGCCCCGCAGCGCGCTGCTGCAGCAGGCCTGGGGCTGGTCGATCGCCTATGGCGTCTTCGTGCTGCTGTGCGCCGGCACCACCTTGTATGTGTCGCGTCACTGGGCCGCGCAGCCCCGGCCCTTGGTCGACGCACCGCCTGTCGAGGCGACGCCTTCGGCGAAACCCCGCCTCGCCGACCACCTGATGTGGCTCGCCCTGCCGGCTCTCGGCTCCTGGCTGCTGCTTGCGATCACCAACCACATCACGCAGAACGTGGCGGCGATTCCCTTCCTGTGGGTGCTGCCGCTGTCGGTCTACCTGCTGACCTTCGTGCTGACCTTCGAGAGCGACCGCTGGTACCGGCGCCCGGTGTTCGTCCCGCTGGCTGCGGTGATGCTGGCGCTGTGCGCCTTCGGTCTGCAGCACCGGCTCGGCTCGGAGCTGCGCACGGCGCTGCCGATCTACATCGTCGGCCTGTTCGCGCTGTGCATGTTCCTGCACGGCGAGATGGCGCGCCTGCGCCCCGGCGGCGCCTACCTGACCCGCTTCTACCTGATGCTGTCGCTGGGCGGCGCACTCGGCGGCATCACCGTCGGGCTGGTGGCACCGCACGTGCTCCCGGCCTACTACGAACTGGGCGTCGGCCTGATGCTCTGCGCGCTGATCGCGGCCGTGCTGTGGCGCCGGCGGCGCGTCGGCCTGGCGGCCTCGCTGGCGCTCGCGGGTGCCTGCGCCTGGTTCCTCGCGCTGCAGGTCGAGGACGACGCGGCCGGCGCGCGCCGCATGCAGCGCAGCTTCTACGGCACGCTGGTCACGATCGATGCCGAACGTGGCGAGGCCCGCGAGAAGATGCGCGAGATGTACCACGGCTCGGTCAAGCACGGCGCGCAGTACCTTTCGCCGTCACGCCGGCGCGAGCCCACCGCCTACTACGGGCCGAGCTCGGGCATCGGCCTGGCGATCGCGGCGGCTCCGGACACGCCGCGCCGCGTCGGCCTGATCGGGCTCGGGGCCGGCACGCTGGCGACCTACGGCCGGGCTGGCGACACCTACCGTGTCTACGAAATCAATCCCCAGGTCTTCGAGCTCGCCGACAGCGAATTCAGTTTCCTGGCCGACAGCCGGGCGTGCATCGAGCGGGTGCTCGGCGATGCCCGGCTGGCGCTCGAACGCGAGCCTCCGCAGGGCTTCGACGTGCTGGCGGTCGATGCTTTTTCGGGCGATTCGGTGCCGGTCCACCTGATCACCTCGCAGGCGATGGACCTGTACTTCAGGCACATGCGGCCAGGCGGCATCGTCGCCTTCCACGTCACCAACCGCTTCCTCGCGCTCGCGCCGGTGGTCGAGAAGATCGCGCTGGCCAAGGGCCTGCACGTGGCGCTGGTGCACGACGAGCCGAGCGCCGAGGGGCTGCGCAACACCGACTGGGTGCTGGTCGCCCGCGAGCCGAACCGGCTGTCCGACGGCGCCATCGGCCGGGCCCGTTCAAGAATCGAGCAGATCGCGGGACTGGAGCCCTGGACCGACGACGCCAACAACCTGTTCGGCGTCTTGAAGTAGCGGGCGCCGCCACCGCCGGCCGGCGCAGCCCGGCCCGTTGGTGAAACACCGCGGAACCGGCTTCGCCGGGCCGCTGGTGTTGCCCCCGGCAGGGGGTGGGCGGGCTACACGAAGTGAGCCCAACCTGGGGGCGAGCTAGCCCCCGGCTTCGCACTTCTTCATGAAGCTGGTTTTTGCGGCACCGGCCAGCGCCTTGCCGTTCTTGTCGATCGCCTTCGCCGCGCAAGCCGGTGCGGCTGCGGCCGCGGCGTCCTTTTCGCACTTCTTGACGAAGCTGGTCTTGGCCGCGCCGTTGAGCTTCTTGTCCGCCGCCTGGGTGTCGCAGGTGGAGGCGTGGGCGGCACCGAAGGACAGGGCGGCGCCCAGAGCCAGCAGGGAAAGGAGCTTTTTCATGATGCAGGAGTCCTTGGGAGTTGGGTTGAGACGGTGTTCCCCGCCCCGGGGCTGCCCATCCTAACGGCCGACGTTCATAGTTGGATGACGATCATTACGGACGGTCGTTTTGCCCCCGGTAAAATCCCGCGATGCTATTGGTCAAACAGGAGCTGCTCGCGGCGCTCGCGAACACGCTCGAATCCCTCTCGCCCGGCGCCGGCAGCAAAGCCGCGTTCGAGTCGCCCAAGGTGGCGGCACACGGTGATTTCGCCAGCACCGCCGCCATGCAGCTGGCCAAGCCGCTGCAGCGCAAGCCGCGCGAGCTGGCCGAACAACTGGCCGCCGCGCTGCAGGCCACACCCGCCTTCGCCCGATGGGTGGACGCGGTCGAAATCGCCGGCCCCGGCTTCCTCAATATCCGCCTCAAGACGGCTGCCCGCCAGCAGGTGGTGCGCGAGGTCCTCGAGGCCGGCGCCGCCTTCGGCAGCCAGCCCGCGCAGGACGAGCGGGTGCTGGTCGAGTTCGTCTCGGCCAACCCGACCGGCCCGCTGCACGTCGGCCACGGCCGCCAGGCGGCGCTCGGCGACGCCATCTGCAACCTGCTCGCCACCCAGGGCGACAAGGTCTGGCGCGAGTTCTACTACAACGATGCCGGCGTCCAGATCCAGACCCTGGCCACCAGCACCCAGCTGCGCGCCAAGGGCTTCAAGCCGGGCGATCCCGAGTGGCCCGAGCAGGCCTACAACGGCGAGTACATCGCCGACATCGCGGCCGACTTCAAGGCGAAGAAGACCGTGCGCTCCGACGACCGCGAATACACCGCCAGCGGCGACATCGACGACATCGACTCGATCCGCCAGTTCGCGGTCGCCTACCTGCGCCACGAGCAGGACCTCGACCTGAAGGCCTTCCAGGTCCGGTTCGACAACTACTACCTCGAGTCCAGCCTCTACACCAGCGGCCGGGTCGCCGCCACGGTGCAGAAGCTCGTCGATGCCGGCAAGACCTACGAGCAGGACGGCGCCTTGTGGCTGAAGTCGACCGACTACGGCGACGACAAGGACCGCGTGATGCGCAAGGGCGACGGCAGCTACACCTACTTCGTGCCCGACGTCGCCTATCACATTGCCAAGTGGGAGCGCGGCTTCCACAAGGTGGTCAATATCCAGGGCACCGACCACCATGGCACGATCGCGCGGGTGCGCGCCGGCCTGCAGGCGGCCGGGGTCGGCATTCCGGCCGGCTACCCCGACTACGTGCTGCACACCATGGTGCGGGTGGTGCGCGGCGGCGAAGAGGTCAAGATCAGCAAGCGCGCCGGCAGCTACGTCACCCTGCGCGACCTGATCGAGTGGACCAGCACCGACGCGGTGCGTTTCTTCCTGCTGAGCCGCAAGCCCGACACCGAATACACCTTCGACATCGACCTGGCGCTGGCGCAGAACAACGACAACCCGGTGTACTACGTGCAATACGCCCATGCGCGCATCTGCTCGGTGCTGGCGGCCTGGGGCGGCGATGCCGCGACGCTCGAAGGCGTGGACCTGTCCCCGCTCGAGAGCCCGGCCTCGCAGGCGCTGCTGCTGCAACTGGCCAAGTACCCGGCGATGCTGACCGCCGCGGCCAAGGATTTCGCGCCCCACGACGTCACCTTCTACCTGCGGGAGCTGGCCGCCAGCTACCACAGCTACTACGACGCCGAGCGCATCCTGGTCGACGACGAGCCGGTCAAGCGGGCCCGCCTGGCGCTGGTCGCGGCGACCGCGCAGGTGCTGCACAATGGTCTCGCTGTTCTGGGCGTCAGCGCGCCGCAAAAGATGTGATTCCTTCCTCCACCATGAAGACAAGACAAAGCGGCAACATCGTCATCGGGCTGATCGTCGGCCTGGTGCTCGGGCTCGGCATCGCGCTCGGGATCGCGGTCTACGTGACCAAGGTGCCGATCCCGTTCATGACCAAGACCCAGCGCGGCGGCGCCGAGCAGGACGAGGCCGAGGCACGCAAGAACCGCGACTGGGATCCGAACGCACCGCTGGCCGGCAAGGCCGCAGCGCCGGCCCGTGCGCCGGCGACCGCGCMGCCGGTACCCGCCACGGCCCCCGCCACGGCCCCGGCGACCGCAGCCGCTCCGCCCGCCGGCCCGGTGC
>NZ_JBFUCJ010000105.1:0-26289 GCF_056405295.1 Variovorax sp. P1_H2
CCGCCACCAATTGACCGGCTTTCGGCGTTTGATCTAAAGAGCGCCCGGCGCTGATCTCCTGGCGCGCCGCTTCGGGGGCCAGGAGATCAGCCGCTGTGGGCCCGGAGCCGACTCTCGAACGAGATGTCGCTCGTGAAGAGATCCGAGGCCCTGAAGACGTGTTCACGGCCGGGCCGATTGCGACTGCGAACTAGCGCCCGTCAATCGGAAGCGCCCGGCGCCTTCATGTGCGCCACGATCGCCTCGAGCTGTTCCAGGTCGAACACGCCGTTCACGATCGCGGATCCGGTGTTGAGCACGTCCAGCTCCTTGATCGAGCCCTCTACCTTGGGCAGCGGGAATTCCTCGGCCACGCGGACCTCGTGGTTCCTGCGGGCGATGCGCTTCGGGTCGGGAGGCTTGCGGGGCATCGGAGGAGGATAGCGCCATCGTTGCAGCCAGCGCCAATGTCGGCGTAGCTTTCGGCCTCGTCCGCCGCAGGGTCGTCGTCGGCCTTGGCTCTGCGTGGTCCAGATTCCATCCTGGGAGACCTGTGGTTGTCTTGAAGGGGGACGGGGCCGCACAATGGCGCCGCCCGATGGGCGTCATTCAGGGTGGAAGGGCCGCCTCGCGCTGCGGCGGCCCGTTCCGTGTCTCTCGCAGCGCTGGATGCAGACGACGATGCAACTGGTGGCCCAGGCCGAACATCATTTCCGAACCGGGCAGATCGCCCAGGCGGAGAGCCTGCTGCGGCAGGCGGTCGAGCGCGATCCCCGCAATGGCCGGGCCTGCGAGCTCCTGGCCTACATCTGCGGCAATCGCCAGGAGTTCGCCGCCTGCGAGGATTTCCTGCAGCAGGCCGCCGCGCTGCCCTCTTGCTCCCCGGAGGCGCTGTTCTACCTGGGCCGGGTCCAGGCGCAGCGCGGCCGGGCGCGCGAGGCCATCGCTTCCTTCGGCCGTTCGCTCAAGCTGGCCGGCCCGTACTTCGAGGGACTGCACGAACTGGGCGTGGCGCACGGCGCGCTGTCGGAACACGAGCAGGCGCTCGATGCCTTTCGCCGCGCCGAGCGCCTGAATCCCCGCTCTCCCGAGCTGCAATCCAACCTGGCCGGCACGCTGGCCACCCTGCATCGCTTCGGCGCCGCCGTGCAGCACCATGAGCGCGCGCTGGTGCTCGATCCTGGGCGCGTGAACGACTGGAGCGATCGCGGCGCCGTGCTGACCGAACTCGGCCGCGGCGCCGAAGCGCTCGAAAGCTATCGTCGCGCGTTGTCGCTCGCCCCAGAGGACGTCACGGCCTGGATGAACCAGGCCATCACGCTGACCCTGCTCAAGCGGCCGGCCGAGGCGCTGGCGTGCTACGACCGGGTCGAACAGCTGGCGCCGCAAAGGGACTATCTGGCCGGCCACCGGCTGCACGCCGCGATGGCGGTGTGCCGGTGGGACGACTGGGCGCAGCAGGTGAGCCGGGTGGTGGCCCGGGTCGATGCCGGCGAAAAGGCGGCGACCCCCTTCACCCTGATGCCGGTGCCCGCCGGCCCCGCCACCCTGCTGCGCTCGGCCCGGATCTATGCGCAGGACCAGTGTCCGCCGCAGCCGGCGGTCGAGCGCGCCGTCGAGGCTCGAGATCCGGCCCGGCGCCTGCGGGTGGGCTACTTCTCGTCCGACTTCCGCAACCATCCGACGTCGCAGTTGATCGCCCGCGTGTTCGAATGCCATGACCGGAGCCGTTTCGAGACTTTCGGCTTCGCGCTCGGGTCGCATCCTCAGGACGCCGTTGGCGCGCGCGTCGCCGCGGCGCTCGAGCACTTCAGCAATGTCTCCGGGCGCAGCGACGCCGAGATCGCGGCGCTGGCGCGAGCCGCCGGCATCGACATCGCGGTGGATCTCAACGGCTTCACCGAGGGCTTCCGCTCCAACATCTTCGCCGGCCGCGCAGCACCGTTGCAGGTCAACTATCTCGGCTTTCCGGGATCGATGGGCTGCGACTTCATGGACTACATCCTGGCCGACGCGACCCTCATCCCCGAGGACGAGTTCTGCCACTACGCCGAAAAGGTGGTGTGGCTGCCGGACAGTTATTTCCCAAACGACGACACCAAGGCGATCGGCAGCGATCCGGGCAGCCGCGCCGAACTGGGCCTGCCACCGGACGCGCTGGTGTTCGCCTGCTTCAACAACATTCACAAGATCACGCCCGATGTGTTCGATGTCTGGATGCGCCTGCTGCGCGCCGTGCCCGGCAGCGTGCTGTGGCTGCTCAAGAGCAACGACGAATCCCAGCGCGCGCTCGGCGCCGAGGCCGCCCGGCGCGATGTCGATCCGCAGCGCATCGTCTGGGCCGCGCGCATGCCGCTGGCCGACCATCTGGCGCGCCACCGGCACGCGGACCTGTTCCTCGACACCTTCCACTACAACGCGCACACGACCTGCAGCGACGCGCTGTGGGGCGGCGTCCCGGTGTTGACGCTGGCCGGCGCCACCTTTCCGGCGCGTGTCGGCGCCAGCCTGCTGGCGGCGCTCGGGCTGCCCGAACTCGTGACCCGCAGCGTGGCGGCGTACGAAGGTCTCGCACTCGAACTGGCGACCTCGCCGGCCCGCCTGGCCGCGCTGCGCGAGCGGCTGCAGCATCAGCGGACGAACTCGCCGCTGTTCGATTCGGAGCGTTTCGCGCGTCGGCTCGAATCCGCCTTCGACGCGATGTGGCAGCGGCATCGCCAAGGCCTGGCGCCGGATCACATCCGGGTCGCGGGCTGAGCCGGGGACGAGAGCGCCTCAGGCCTGGCCGCGCCGCCGCCGGGCGACCCGCACGGCGTCGACCCAGGTGTCGATGTTGAAACGCTGGCCCGAATCGGCGATGCGGGCGGACGTGATGCGGTGGAGCGGCAGGCGCCGGGCGTCGCCGGGGAGTTCCCCGTGGCCGATGATGACCTTCTTCTGCAGGTCCAGATGGTCGACCTGCATCGTGCATTCGACCTTTCGGTCGTGGCCGTCGACGTAGCGGACCCGGATGCGTGGCGTTTCGTCGACGATCGCGTGTTCGCCCTTGCCCTGGATGAACCACTCGGGCAGGGTGTCGGGGACCGAGTCCCCCGAGGCACCGAGCCCGCCGCGCACGGTCGGGATCTCCAGCGGCACATGGCCCGAACGCACCCTTGCGGCTTCGATGCGCCGCTCCGCCTCGCGGCGCATCGCCATGCGCCGCCATGCCCACATGGCGCCGAAAAGCAGTAGCGCCCCGGTCAACACGGCAATCAAGTACTGCCAGTGTGCAGGTGCGGTGCTCATCTCTTGCCCCCTTGGTTCAATCGACGTCTAAGGCATAAGTACTCAGGGAAGGGGGATTTTCGAGCGCTGCCAGCCGACAGTCAAACGGCCGCGCGGCATAGCGCGTTTGGGGGGTGGACGCGCGCTCAGTCGTCGTGGGTGTCGTGGGTGGCGGCGGCGCCGCGGCGCCAGTAGCCGGCCGCCTTGACCCACTTCGGATGGGCGCCGCGTTTTCCCACCAGGTGGGCGCGGATCGCCTTGGCGGCGGTGGATTCGCAGGCCACCCAGGCGTGGAAATCGCCCTCGGGCAGTGTCAGCTGGCGCAGCGCGTCGAGCAGCGGCGAGCCGGTGCCGGGCTCTGTGCCGCGCCGATGCACCCACTGGAGGTCCAGCGATGCCTGCGTGTCGAAGGCGATTTCGTCGGCTTCGCCATCGACTTCAGCCAGCACCACGGCACGCGCGCCGACTGGCAGTTCGGCCAGGCGCCGCGAGATCGCCGGCAGGGCGGTGTCGTCGCCGATCAGCAGGTGCCAGTCGAAGGCGGTCGGGATGATGAAGGAGCCGCGGGGTCCGCCCACGCCGACCCTCTCGCCGGGACGGGCCGACTCGGCCCATTGCGTGGCCGGACCGGCATCGTGCAGCGCGAAGTCGATCTCGAGCGTGCCCGCGGCGGCGTCATGGCGGCGCGGCGTGTAGTCGCGCATCGCCGGCTTCGGGCCGGGCGGCCAGACCGGGCCTTCGGGCCCTGTCGTCGGTACCGTGAGTTGTCCGGTCACTGCGTCCGGGAAGAAGATCTTCGCGTGGTCGTCGAAGCCGGGGCTGTTGAAGCCCGCCAGTTCGTCACCGCCGAGCGTGATGCGGATCAGATGCGGTGTGATGCGCCGCACGGCCCGCACCTCGAGCTTGCGAAAGCGAAGTTCGTGGCGCACGCGGCGCGGCAGGCGGTCGGGGGTGGAGGAGGCGGTGGAGGTATCGGTCATGGGGTCAAACGCGTTCCAGTTGCTGGGCGGCGCTGTCGAGCACTGCGGCGAATTCGTGGGCTTGTTGTTCGGTGAGGGGCGCCGCCAGGCGCAGGCGCATCGCGAGCTTGAGGTTCTCGATGGCGCGGACCACCTGCGGCGGCCGGCCGGCGCGCGGGCCGGCACCGTCGACGCCGCCGGCCATGCGGGCCATCAACTCGTCGGTGGTCGCGCGGTTGGCGGCCAGGAATTCCAGGCCGCCCTCAGTGGCGCTGTAGCGCTTGCGCCCGCCGCCATCGGCGGCATCGACGCTGACATAGCCCAGTTCCTCGAGCAGCGTGAGGGTGGGGTAGACGATGCCCGGGCTCGGGCTGTAGCGGCCGCCGAGGCGCTCCTCGATGGCCTTGATCAGCTCGTAGCCGTGGCTCGGCTTGTCGGCGATCAGCTGCAGCAGCACGAAGCGCAGGCCGCCGTGGCCGAAGATCCGGCCGCCGCCACCCCCGCCACCACCGCCACGGCCGCCGCGGTGCTCGATCGCCCCGGCCCGTCCGCCGCCCAGCCCATCGCCGTGTTCGCCGCGCGGGTTGCCGTGTAAAAAGCTTCTGTGAGCTCGCATGGAATATCTTTCTGTTCGTTATCTGATTAGATAAAGATATATCTAAAGTACATCGGAGTCAAGTGGGCCGGTGCGGGCGCTGCAGGGGGTCGATCGCCGGTGGATCGCGGATTCCACGGTCAAGCGCGACGAAATGCCGTTCCTGCTGCGTGGTTATGGCGTCGCGGGGGCATGAGAACTAGGGTAAACCCTTAAAATTCAACGCATGACCGCTTCTACTGCCTATTTCCCCCGCAACCCCAAGTTCACCGACACCTTCGAGCGCGACTTGGCCAACGACGAAGCCAGCCACCTTGGCCGCAACGAGCCTTCGGTGTTCGCCCCGGCCCTGAAGCGCCTGCGTGCCGCCTTTTGGGCGCTGGTCCGCACGGTCCACTTCCTGCGCGCCTCGGCCCAGCGCCCCGCGCAGCCCCTGCAAGCCAGCTGACCCAGGCGGTACAAACGGCAAAGCCCGCTTCGGCGGGCTTTTTCACGGCCGGCGCAGCCCGGCCCGCTCGAACCGGCTCTGCCGGGCCGCTGGTGTTGCCCCCGGTAGGGGTGGGCGCCCCGACACGCAGTGCGGGGCAACCTGGGGGCGAGCCTATCTCCCCGGCATGTCCTTGATCGAGTAGCCAAGGCTCACGGTCGCATCCTCCGGAATCGGCGGCATCGTCGCATTCCAGGCCAGCCAGCCCTCGCGCATGGCGGCCAGGCGTTCCGGCTCCTTGCGCGCCAGGTTCGCCCGCTCGCGCTCGTCGGCCGGGATGTTGAACAGGTACTCGTTGCCGTCCACTTGCAGGTACTTCCAGTCGCCGTCGCGCAGCGCGCGCTGGCCGCGGTGGTTCATGCGCCAGTGCAGCGGCCGCGCGAAAGTCTTGCCCGGGTCGCGCAGCACCGGCAGCAGCGACACGCCGTCGAGCGGGTACCGAGGATCGGCCGGGACGCCGGCGGCGTCGAGCATCGTGGCCGACCAGTCCATCGTCATGCAATGCTGCTCGCTGACCGAGCCGGCGGCGATGCCCTGCGGCCAGTGTGCGATCCAGGGCACCCGGATCCCGCCTTCGGTCAGGTCCATCTTGCCGCCGACCAGCGGCCAGTTGTCGGAGAAGCGCTCGCCGCCGTTGTCGCTGGTGAACACCACCAGCGTGTTGTCGGCCATGCCGTGCTTCTCGAGCGCCGCCATGATCCAGCCGATGCCTTCGTCCATGTGGTGGATCATGCGGCGGTAGGTGTGGATGTTGCCGCCCGTGAGGTCGAACAAGTTGTCCTTCACCGCCGGCGCCTTGGCCGCGTCGTCGCGCGTTTCCCAGGGCCAGTGCGGCGCCGTGTAGTGCAGGCTCAGGAAGAAGGGCGCCTCCTGCTGCGCCATCCGTTCGACGTAGTCGGCCGCGCGGCGCGACAGCAGGTCGGTGAGGTAGCCCTCCTGCGGGCAGTCCTCCTCGCCCGACCAGAGGTCGTGCCGGCCGCTCGAATCGCAGTGCGTGAAGTAGTCGACGCCGCCCGACATCGGGCCGAAGAACTCCTCGTAGCCCGAACGCAGCGGACCGAAGGCAGGCGGATAGCCCAGGTGCCACTTGCCGACCAGCGCCGTGCGGTAGCCGGCGCCGAGCAGCAGCGAGGGCAGGGTCGGGTGATCGGTCGGCAGGCCGAGCGTGTTGCTGCCGCGGCTCTTGCTGTTGATCGGCTCCTCGGCGGCGCCGCGCAGCCGGTACTGGTAGCGTGCGGTGATCATCGCGAAGCGGGTCGGCGAGCACACCGGCGAGTTCGCGTAGCCCTGCGTGAAGCGGATGCCGTTCGCGGCCAGGCCGTCGAGCACCGGCGAGACCGGCCCGAAGGCCGCGTCGCGGCCGCCATAGCAGCCGAGGTCGGCATGGCCGAGGTCGTCGGCGACGATGAAGATGATGTTGGGTCGTTGCATGGTTTTCAGGGCTGGTAGCCGGACTTCTGCACCACCGGCGCCCACTGCGCGCGGTAGGCCTTGAGCATGGCCTCGGTCTGGGCCTGGGTGCTGACCACCGGCGTCATCAGCGTGTCCTTGAAGCGGCGCTGGGTGTCGGGGTCCTGCATGACTTCGCGGATCGCCTGCGAGAGGCGCGCGACCTTGTCCTTCGGCATGCTGGCCGGGGCGAAGAAGGTGTTCCAGCCGGTGGCGACCAGGTCGAGGCCGGCTTCTCTGAAGGTCGGGATCTCGGGCGCGAAGGCCGAGCGTTTCGCGCCCGACACCGCCAGGATGCGGATCTTGCCGGCCTGATGCTGCGGCAAGTCGACGTCGAAGGTGTCGAAGGCGATCGGCACCTGGCCGCCGATCAGGTCGGTCAGCAACGGGCCCGAGCCGCGGTAGCCCACGACCTCGGCCCGCACCTTGGCCTTCTCGCCCATCATGAGGCCGAAGAAGTGCGGCAGGCTGCCGGTCGCCGGCACGCCGAAGTTGGCCTTCTCGGGGTTGGCGCGCATCCAGGCCAGCAGGTGCGACAGCTCGCGCACCGGCACCGCGGTCGACACCGACAGCGCGAACTCGTAGTCATTGACGTGCGAGACCGGCACGAAGTCGCGCTCGGCGTCGTAGCCGTTGTCCTTGAAGACCAGCGGCGCAACCACCATCACGGCCGGGTTGGCGAGCATCAGCACGTTCTGGCCGGCCGGCGTGGCCTTGACCTGCTGCGCCGCCAGCCGGCCGCCGGCGCCGGGCTTGTTGTCGACCACCACCGGGACGCCCAGCTTGGCCTGCAGCTTGTCGCCGACGATGCGCGCCACGCGGTCGGTGGCGCCGCCGGCGGCATAGCCGACCACGATGCGCAGCGGGCCGCCCTCGAGCGTCTGGGCCTGGGCTCCCAGGGTGGCTGCGCCGAGGACGAGCGCGGCGGCGAGGCGGGGGATGAATCGACGAGAAAACATGGGGGCTCCGATGCGAGGAAAGGTCAGTCGTTGGCCTGGAAATTCACGGCCTTCATGATGCCGCCCCAGCGGGCGGTGTCCTCGCGCATTGTCTTCAACAGCGCCTCGGGGCCGTCGCCCACCGGGTACATGCCGTTCTGCATCAGTTGCTGGCGCACCTCGCGCGAATTGACGGCGCGGGTGAACTCGGCGCGCAGCCTGTCGACGATCGGCTGCGGCGTCTTCAATGGCGCGTAGTACGCGAACCAGGCGGTCGCGACCACGCCCTTGAGCCCGGCTTCGGTGAAGGTCGGCAGGTCGGGCATCAGCGGCGAGCGCTTCTCGCCGCTGGTGGCCAGCACCTTCACGCGGCCGGTGGGCAGCATCTGCAGCGCGCCGCCGACGGTGTCGAAGTACACCGGGATGGTGCCGCCCATGAGGTCCTGCCGCGCCGGCGTCGAGCCGCGGTAGGGCACGTGGACCATCTGCAGGCCGGCGGCGCGATTGAGCATCTCGCCGAGGAAGTGGGAGGGCGTGCCGGCGCCGTAGGAAGCGAAGCTCAGCTTGTCGCCCTGCGCCTTGGCCCAGGCCAGGAATTCGGGCAGCGTGTTGGCGGGCACGTCCTTGCCGACCACCAGCGCCAGCTCGAAGCGGGCCGCGTTGATGATCGGCACGAAGTCCTTGATCGGGTCGTAGGAGAGCTTGCGGTAGGCGCCCGGGAACATGGTCATCATGCTGGCCGTGCCCAGCAGCAGCGTGCGGCCGTCGGGCGCCGCGGTCTTCACCGCCTCGACCGCGATGCGGCCGGCGGCGCCGGACCGGTTGTCGATGATCAGCGGGCCGAGCGAGTCGCGCACTTCATGCGCGATGGCGCGCGTGAGCACGTCCTGGGTGCCGCCGGCCGGGACGCCGATCAGCACCTTGATGGGCTGGCCCGGCGTGTAGGCCTGGGCGCGCGCCAGCGGCGACAGCGCGAGGCCGCCGAGGGCCGCCAGGACGTGGCGGCGGTCGATTCCGTGGTGCATAGGGTCTTGTCTCCTTTGGATTGACTTTAGAGTCGCGGCATTCGATTGATCAAATCAACCATTCCAAGGACTTACCACTAGATGAGCGCGCCACGCCGACCCCTGGACGACCTGCTGCTGTACCGCCTGTCGCGCCTGCTCGCGGTCGGCGGCAGCATGGTCATCCGCTTGTGCGAGGGGCGCTTCGGCATCACGCGGCGCGAGTGGCGGCTGATCGCCACGCTGGCCAGCCGCGGCGAACTGAGTTCCTCGCAACTGGCCGAGCATGCGCAGCTCGATCGGGCGCGGACCTCGAAGGCAGTGGGCTCGATGGTGGCCAAGGGGCTGCTGTCGCGCGAGCATCCGGCCGGTGATCGGCGCCAGGTGCTGCTGGGGCTCACGGCGCGCGGGCAGACCTTGTACGACGAATTGTTCCCGCTGGTGACGCAGATCAATGGCGAACTGGTGGGGGCGCTGGATGCCGAATCGGTGGCCCGGCTGGACGATGCGCTGCGGCTGCTGCAGGCACGCGCCGAGCGCATGGCCGCCGAAGCCGTGCTGCCCAAGGCCGACCGCGGGCGGCGCGGCGCTTGACTGTTCAGGGCTGCGCCGTCTCCGCTGCCGCGGCCGCCCGCCCGCCGTCGCCCTCGATCCGCATCCGCGGCAGGAACTGCGGGTACTCGCGCTGCATGAATTCGATCAGCCCCTCGCGCACCGTGCAGCGCAGGTCGAAGGCCAGCGCCGACGAGGCCGCGGTGCACAGCACGCGGATCTGCATCGTGCGCTCGGTGGCATCGGTGACCCGCAGGTTGAAGAAGCGGCCGTCCCATTCGGGCGCCGCCTTGACGATGCGCTCGACCTCGGCGCGCAGCGGCGCCAGCGGCATGCCGTAGTCGGCGTAGACGAAGACCGAGCCGAGCAGCTGCGAGTCGTGCCGGGTCCAGTTCTGGAACGGCTTCTCGATGAAGTAGGTGAGCGGCAGGATCAGCCGGCGGTCGTCCCAGATCCGCAGCACCACGAAGGTTCCGGTGATCTCCTCGACCCGCCCCCACTCGCCTTCGACCACCAGCACGTCGTCGATCCGGATCGGCTGCGCCAGCGCGATCTGCAGCCCGGCGATCAGATTGCTGAACACCGGCTTGGCCGCCAGGCCGGCGACGATGCCGATCACGCCGGCCGAGGCCAGCAGGCTGGCGCCGACCTGGCGCGCGCCCGGGAAGGTCATCAGCATCAGCGCGGCGCCCGCCACCAGCAGCACCGAATTGGCGGTGCGGGCCAGCACCCGCGTCTGGGTCAGGATACGGCGCGCCTGCAGGTTGTCGCGCACGTCCGAGGGGTGCTGCCTGACCATGCCGTCGGCGAAGCCGTTGATCGCCTGCGCCGCGAGCCAGGTCGCTGCCGCGATCAGCAGCAGGCCATTGAGGTGGCGGACGTTGCCGATGAAGCGCAGGTCTTCGGGTGCGGCCTGCCAGACCAGCTGCAGTGCGATCAGCGGCAGCACGAAGCGCGCCGGCCGCTTGATCGCCAGCAGCGTCGCGTGGAGCGTCGGCACCGAGCGTGTGACGCGGTCGAGCACCAGCGCGGCCACCCGGTGCGCCAGCAGTGCCAGCGGCAGCGCGAGCAGCGCGGCGAGCAGGGGGGCCGACCACGGGTAGGCGAGCAGGTTCAGGATCATCGGGCGGTCTGGGGGCTGTCTTGCCTGGCTTCCGCAAGCGGCTGCAGGATGCGTGCCGCGTCGTCGCGCAGCTGCGCCGCGATGCCCGTGGCCATGTCGAGCCGGCGCAGCAGCCAGGGCGTGATGTCGTTGTCGAAGGGGTCGGGCAACGGGATCGGGCCGGACAGCGTGGTGGCAGGCGCGCCCTCGGGCATCACCGGGCCGCTGGTGGGCGCGGCGCCGATGGCGGCCTCGATGCGCTGGGCCGTGCGCGCCAGCGGGCCTTCGATCTCGGCCGGCGTCAGGCGGTCGCGCCGCAGCACCAGCATCGACTTCACCGCGCTCAGCTGGGCCAGCAACTGGTAGCTGTGGGCCTGCAGGTGTTCCAGCGGTTCGAGCGGCGGGCGCACGGCACGCGGCTCCGACAGCGAGCGCTGCGTCGCCTGCACCAGGGCCGAGAGGCTGTCGTAGGCCTCGCGGCGGGCCAGCCGCCATTCGAGCTCGGGGCTGACGCCGACCGAGCGCAGCTGGCCCAGCCCGAGCGCGAGCCGCGCATGGCGGGCCTGGGCTTTCAGCACCCGCGCCACCAGCGACGGGATCTGGCCGCGCTCCCAGGACGGCAGCACGTAGCAGAAGGCCCAGGCCAGCGCGGCGCCGATCAGGGTGTCGGCGACGCGCTCGAACAGCGCGAAGGTGGTGCTCATGCCGGTGTTCAGCATGTGGGCCTGGACCAGTCCCAGCACCGTGGCGGCGACCGAAGTGATCAGGTAGCGCCGCACCGCGAAGCCGTGGGCGATCGCCTGCGCCAGCGTCATCGCGGCCAGCAGGCCCAGCGGGGTGGGGTGCGCCGCCAGCAGGGCGACCGCGAAGACGCAGCCCAGCAAGGTGCCGGCGACGCGGCTGTTGCGCCGCTCCAGCGTCTGCGACAGGCTGCCGCGCAGCACCACCACGATGGTCAGCAGGATCCAGTAGTCGTGCGAGCCCCAGGGCAGGGCGAGCGCGATGCCGTAGCCGGCGGCGATCGCCAGCGCGGCGCGGATCGCGTGGCGCAGGGGCGGCGCGTCCCAGCGCCAGAGCGTGAGGAAAGGCCGCAGCGACCATTCGGTCGGGCTGACGAACATCTGCCAGCTGGCCCGGACCACCGCCAGGTCGGGCTCGCGGTCGCCGCGGGCCAGGGCCGACAGGCGCAGCACTTCGTCGTTGATGTGGCCGATGCGGCTGGCCAGCCCGCGCGCCAGCATCGCCGGCGTCGGGCCGGTGTAGCCGCGCGCAGGCGCGGCCTCCTCGTCGAGGTGGATCGCGGTCAGTTCGGGGCGGCGGTCGGGCACCGTCCCGGGCCGGCGCCCGAGCAGCAGGGCGTCGGCCAGCGCGGCGGTGTCGCCGGCCAGGGCTTCGAGGATGCGCCGCATCTCGACCAGCGCCGCCGCATGGCCCGGGTGGGCCTTGAGCGCATCGAGGTCGAGTTCGCTGGCCAGCAGCAGGTCGCGCAGCTCGAGCACCGTCATCAGCATGCCGGCGAGCCGCTGGCGGGAGGGGGTGCGCGGCGATTCGAGCACGATGTCGCGGGCCGCCTGCAGCTGGTCGGCCAGCGCCGCCTGCTGGCCCAGCAGCAGGCCGAGCAGCGAGGCCGGCACCTCGCGGACATCGCCGGATTCATCGAGCGGCGTGAACTGGCGCGCCTCGGTGCGCATCAGCGCCGCCAGCGACAGCAGCAGGTCGGCCATCACCTGCACCCGGTAGCGGGCGTTGAGCGCCAGGTTGGCGAGCACCGCGTAGATCACGTAGAGCCCGGCGCCGAGGCCGAAATGCAGCGTGCGCTGCACCGCTTCGGCCATGTCGGCGGGCTTCTGCGTGGCCATCGAGAAGATCATCGAGAACATCACCGCGATTGCGATCGGGATGCCTCGCTTGCCCCAGGCCATCGCCAGGAAGGCCAGGAAGGTGGCCGGCACCAGCACCAGGCCGAGCTGGAGGGGGGCCGCGTGCAGCAGCTGCACGAGGAAGAACAGCGGCAGCCCGATCAGCGGCGCCGGCAGCATCTGCAGCAGCTTGCCGCGGCGCGGAGCGGGCAGGTCGGGCGGCGCCGTGACGATCACGCCGACCGAGGCGGCCGACGCCGCGAGCGTGCCCAGCACCAGGTGCACGCCGCCGGAGATCAGCAGCAGCCCGAGCGCCACCGAGACACCGTTGGCGATGTAGTGCCCCAGCGCCACGCGCATCGCGGCGCGGCTGCGGACGGCGGCCGCGCGCTGCGCCTCCATCACTTGGCGGCGGCGTCGCCCTCGGCGGGCGTCACGGGGGCCTCGCGGCGGATCCGCGTGAGCTTGCGTGGCGCCGGCGGCGCGTCGGCCGCGGGCTCGTCGCCGGCGGGGGGCGTCGGCGCGGCCTCGATCGTGCTGCGGGCGTAGGTGTCGCCGGCGTGCGCCGACGGATCGACCGCGCGGATGCGGTCGCTGGCGCGCAGCTTGTCGTCGATGCCCGCGAACTTGGAGTACTTGGCCAGGAGCGGCACCAGTTGGCCGTAGATGCGGGGCGCGCCGGCCAGGCACTCGCGCTGGTCGAGGAACTCGGGTTCGCCGGTGAAGTTGCCGATCAGGCCGCCGGCTTCGGTGACCAGCAGCGAACCGGCCGCCACGTCCCAGATGTTGAGGCCGGTCTCGAAGAAGCCGTCGGTGAAGCCGGCCGCGACATAGGCCAGGTCGAGCGCCGCGGCGCCCGGGCGGCGCAGGCCGGCCATGCGCGGCATCAGGTCGGCCATGATCGCCAGGTACTGCTTGAAGTTGTCGCCGGTGCGGAACGGGAAGCCGGTCGAGACCAGGCATTCGTTCAGGCGGGTTCGCTTGCTGACGCGCAGGCGCCGGTCGTTCATGTAGGCGCCGCGGCCCTTGGTGGCGGTGAACAGGTCGTTGCGGCTCGGGTCGTAGATGACCGCCTGCTCGACCTTGCCGCGGACCGCCAGCGCGATCGACACGCAATAGACCGGGAAGCCGTGGATGAAGTTGGTGGTGCCGTCGAGCGGATCGATGATCCAGACGAATTCCGAATCCCTGGCGCCGTGCTCGGTGCCCGATTCCTCGGCCAGGATGCCGTGCCCCGGGTAGGCGGTGAGCAGCGTCTCGATGATCGCGCGCTCGCTCGCATGATCGACTTCGGTGACGAAGTCGTTCACCTGCTTTTGCGAAATGCGCACCGCTTCGACGTCGAGCGCGGCGCGATTGATGATGGCGCCGGCGGCGCGGGCGGCCTTGACGGCCACGTTGAGCATGGGGTGCAGGTTGGGGGACGACATGAATTGTGAGAAGAACGGAAAAGGGACGATCGGTTGATGCGGCGGCCCCCTGGAAAGCGGCCCGGCGATGCGGGCGGCGAGAATCGGGGGATTTTACCGGCTCCGCGAAGCCGGCGTCCCGAACCCTTGGCCGAGCCTCCCATGCGTACCCGTTTCATCCTGATCCAGACCAGCCATGCCGGCAATGTCGGCGCCGCCGCCCGCGCCATGAAGACCATGGGCTTCGGCGACCTGGTCCTGGTGGCCCCGCGCTGGGCCAACGTGCTGCGGCGCGAGGAAACCATCCAGCGCGCCAGCGGGGCGCTCGACGTGCTCAACAACGCCCGCATCGTCGACACGCTGGACGAGGCGYTCGACGGCGTCACTCACCTGTGCGCCACCGCGATGATCCCGCGCGACTTCGGCCCGCCGACGCGGACGCCGCGCGAGCACCTCGAACCGCTCGCCAGCGGCGAGACGCAGCATGTCGCCTTCCTGTTCGGCTMGGAGCGCTTCGGGATGCGCAACGAGGATGTCTACCGCTGCAATGTCGCGCTCAGCATCCCCACCGACCCGACTTTCGGCTCGCTGAACCTGGGCGCCGCGATCCAGGTGATCGCCTACGAATGGCGGCTGGCCCTGGGCGGCTACGCGGTGCGCGACGCCACGCCGGCGCCGGCCGCGGCCGACGCCAAGGCGGTGGCCGGCATGCTCGACCACTGGGAGCGTTCGCTGGTCGACATCGGCTTCCTCGACCCCGGCGCGCCCAAGAAGCTGATGCCGCGGCTGCAGCAGCTCTTCAACCGGGCCCAGCCGACGCCCGAGGAGATCCACATCCTGCGCGGCATCGCCAAGGCGATGGCGGAAGCGGCGCATGGGGCCCCGGGCGGGCCGAAAACCCCATCCGCCGTGCGCGAAGAGCCGCGGCCTTAGACTGCCGATCCGAACTCCATATAACGACAACAAGCATGTTCTCGCGGCTGCGTTCCGACATCCAGTGCATCCTCGATCGCGACCCGGCGGCCCGCACGCGCTGGGAGGTGCTGACCCTCTATCCCGGCCTGCATGCCGTGGCGCTGCACCGGCTTGCGCACTGGTGCTGGGTCCACGGCCTCAAGTGGTTCGGCCGCTTCATTTCCCAGGCCTCGCGCTGGCTGACCGGCATCGAGATCCACCCCGGGGCGATCGTCGGCGACCGCGTCTTCTTCGACCATGCGATGGGCGTGGTGGTCGGCGAGACGGCCGAGATCGGCGACGGCTGCACCATCTACCAGGGCGTGACCCTGGGCGGCACCTCGCTCTACAAGGGTGCCAAGCGGCACCCGACGCTGGGCAGGAACGTGGTGGTCAGTGCCGGCGCCAAGGTGCTGGGCGGCTTCGTGGTCGGCGACGGCGCCAAGATCGGCAGCAATGCGGTGGTGATCAAGCCGGTGCCGCCCGGCGCCACGGCTGTCGGCATCCCGGCCCGGATCATCCCGTCCAAGACCGGCGAGAGCGCCGACCTGGCCAGCCCGGCCGCCCCCAAGTTCTCGGCCTACGGCATCACGCTGGAGGACGACCCGCTGAGCCAGGCCATGAAGGGCCTGATCGACAGCGCCTCGAGCCAGGACCACCAGATCGCGCTGCTCTGGAAGGCGATCGAGTCGCTGTCGGCGCAGCCCGGCAAGAAGGATTGCGTGCCGGGCGATGCGGCGAAGGACGAGTCCTTCGAGGCCGAACGGCTGACGCAACTGATCGGCAAATAGGTTCAACGCCGCTGGCGTGGGGGCTCAGGCCGGCGCCGGGCCGCCCCAAGGCGGCCTGCGGCCCCCTCGGGGGGCAGCGACCCACACGAAGTGGGGGAGCGTGGGGGTCTTACATCCCGACGTAGTTCGGGCCGCCGCCGCCTTCTGGCGTGACCCAGACGATGTTCTGCGTCGGGTCCTTGATGTCGCAGGTCTTGCAGTGCACGCAGTTCTGGGCGTTGATCTGCAGCCTTTCCTTGCCCTCGGCGTCCGGCACGAACTCGTACACGCCGGCCGGGCAGTAGCGGCTCTCGGGGCCGGCGTACTCGGGCAGGTTGATGGTGGTCGGCACCGCGGCGTTCTTGAGCGTCAGGTGCGCCGGCTGGTTCTCCTCGTGGTTGGTGTTGCTGATGAACACCGAGGAGAGCCGGTCGAAGGTGAGCTTGCCGTCGGGCTTGGGGTAGGCGATCTTCTTGCACGCGGCTGCCGGCTTGAGCCGCTCGTGGTCGGGCTGGTGGCGGTGCACGGTCCACGGGATGTGGCCGCGCAGCACCAGCTGCTCGATGCCGGTCATCACGGTGCCGACCGCCAGGCCCTTCTTGAACCATTGCTTGAAATTGCGCGCCTTGTTGAGCTCGGTGTGCAGCCAGCTCTTCTCGAAGGCGGCCGGATAGGCCGTGAGCTCGTCGTGCTGGCGGCCGGCCATCACCGCTTCGTAGGCGGCTTCGGCGGCCAGCATGCCGGTCTTGATGGCGGCGTGGCTGCCCTTGATGCGGCTGGCGTTGAGGTAGCCGGCCTCGCAGCCGACCAGCGCGCCGCCCGGAAACACGGTCTTGGGCAGCGACAGCAGCCCGCCCGCGGTGATCGCGCGGGCGCCGTAGCTGAGCCGCTTGGGCGCCTTCAGGCCCTTGTCCTGGCCCTCGAGGTACCAGCGGATGTTGGGGTGCGTCTTGAAACGCTGGAACTCCTCGAACGGGCTCATGTACGGGTTCTGATAGTCCAGGCCGACGACATAGCCGATGATCAGCTGGTTGTTCTCGGCGTGGTACAGGAACGAGCCGCCATAGGTGTCCGAAGGCAGCGGCCAGCCGGCCGTGTGCACCGCCAGGCCCGGCTCGTGGCGTGCCGGGTCGATTTCCCACAGCTCCTTGATGCCGATGCCGTAGCTTTGCGGGTCCTTGCCGTCGTCGAGCTTGTACTTGGCGATCAGCTGGCGGCCCAGGTGGCCGCGCGCGCCTTCGGCAAAGATCGTGTACTTGGCGTGCAGCTCCATGCCGAGCTGGAAGTTCTCGGTCGGCTCGCCGTCCTTGCCGATGCCGAGGTTGCCCGTGGCGACGCCGCGGACCTTGCCGTCGTCGGTGTAGAGCACCTCCGCGGCCGGAAAGCCGGGGAAGATCTCGACGCCGAGCCCTTCGGCCTGCTGCGCCAGCCAGCGCACCACGTTGCCCAGGCTGACGATGTAGTTGCCTTCGTTGTGGAAGTTCTTGGGCAGCATGAAGTTCGGCGTCCGGGTGGCGCCGGTCTCGGTCATCATCAGGAAGGTGTCGCGCGTGACCGGCTGGTTCAGCGGTGCGCCGAGCTCTTCCCAGTCGGGCAGCAGTTCGTACAGCGCGCGCGGATCCATGATCGCGCCCGACAGGATGTGGGCGCCGGGTTCCGAGCCCTTTTCGAGCACGACGACCGAGATGTCCTTGCCGTGCGAAGCGGCCAGCTGCTTCAGGCGGATGGCGGTCGCGAGGCCGCCCGGGCCTGCGCCGACCACGACCACGTCGTATTCCATGGCTTCGCGGGGGCCGAACTGGGCGAGTATTTCGTCATGCGTCATGTGGGTCTCGTCGATAATGATTTGAAGGTGCGAGGCACCGCGGCGGGCCGGGCCATTTTATGCGTCGCCTGCATGCCTTGAGGGGCGTCGCCTCGGAGACTCCAACCGGACCTTTTTCATGGCTTACAGCATCGATCTTTCCGGCCGCGTGGCTTTCGTCACCGGCGCATCGAGTGGCCTCGGCGCCCAGTTCGCCAAGACGCTCGCCCGGGCCGGTGCCGCGGTGGTACTGGCCAGCCGCAACACCGACAAGCTCAAGGAACTGCGCGCCCGCATCGAAGGCGAGGGCGGCGATGCCCATGTGGTCGAGCTCGACGTCACCGACCTCGGCAGCATCAAGGCCGCAGTGGCGCGCGCCGAGACCGAGGTCGGGCCGATCGACGTGCTGGTCAACAACTCCGGCGTGAGCAACACCCGCCGGCTGCAGGATGTGTCGGTCGACGACTACGACTTCATCTTCGACACCAACGTCAAGGGCTCCTTCTTCGTCGCCCAGGAGGTCGGCAAGCGCATGCTGGCCCGCGCCCAGGGGGCGGCGCCGGGCACCTACGTCGGCGGGCGCATCATCAACATCGCCTCGGTGGCGGCGCTCAAGGTGCTGCCGCAGATCGGCGTCTACTGCATGAGCAAGGCGGCGCTGGTGCAGATGACCAAGGCCATGGCGCTCGAGTGGGGCCGCTTCGGCATCAACGTCAATGCGCTGTGTCCCGGCTACATCGCCACCGAGCTCAACGAGGAGCACTGGGTCACGGACGGCGGCCAGAAGCTGGTCGGCATGCTGCCGCGCAAGCGTGTCGGCAAGCCCGAAGACCTCGACGGGCTGATCGTGCTGCTGGCCAGCGGCCAGAGCCATTTCGTCAACGGCGCCGTGATCGCGGCCGACGACGGGTTCGCGCTCTGACGCCACGGAGGGTCGGCGGCATCGCGGCCGGGCTGGCGGCGGGCGAGTAGCGGGTCACGGCCTGGCTTCTCCAGCCCGACGCAGCACGATGCGCGCCTCGAAGCCGCTGGCTGCACCTGGCGGCGGCGAAGCGAGGTCGAGCCGGGCGCCGAGCTTTTCGACGATGGCGCCGACGATCGACAGCCCGAGGCCGTAGCCCGCGCGGTCGGAAGAGTGGCGCACATGGCGGTGCTGCAAGGTGCTCAACTGAGCCGCGTCGACTCCGGGCCCGAAGTCGCGGACCGCCAGCGTGCAGGGCGCCATCACCTCGATCACGACGCGGCCGCGCCCATACCGCAGGCCGTTCTCGACCAGGTTGCGCAGCGCGATCGCAAGCGCATCGACGTCGCCGAGCGCGATCGGAGGCTCGCTGTCCGGGACCTTGAGCGACAGGCGTTCGTTGACCCGCGGGTCCTGCCAGAACTCCTGCGCCACCGTGCCGGCCAGCTGGACCAGATCGATCGGCGCCCGTGTCAGCGAGGCGCCGGATTCGGCCCGCGACAGCTGCAGCAGCTTCTCGGTGCGGTGGCCGAGCATCTGCAGCGCATCGAATGCGGCCTGCACGTCCTCGCGCTTCAGATCGTGCTCGAGGGCGGTCTGCAACCTCAGGCGTGCGGCGGCGAGCGGTGTGCGCAGTTCGTGCGCCGCGTTCGAGGCCAGCGCGCGCTCGACGTCCAGCGATTGAGACAGCCGCTCCAGCAGCTGGTTGACGTGGTCGCCCACCGAACGCAGCTCCTTCGGCAGGCCTGGCAGCCGGATCGGGCGCAGGTCGACGCCGCTGCGCTGCTCGATCTCGCCGGCCAGCTGCTGCAGCGCCCGCAGTTCCTTGCGGGCCACGTTGCGCAGCACCAGGGCCAGCAGCGGCAGCACGGCACCCAGCGGGATGATGAGGCCGAAGAGGGTCCGGTTGAGCGCGGTGCGGCGCTCGTCCAGCGGATCGGCGACCTGGAAGAACAGTTCGCGCGTGGGATGCCGCAACGTGTAGACGCGCCACGGATCGGCGTTGGCGAACCCGGGCGCCAACGGCACGTCGAAGGCGTTGACCGGCGCCTCGGCCGAGCGCAGCAGCACGCGCTCGTGCAGGTTGACCACCTGGTAGATCACGGCGTCGGTCGGATACAACTGCGGCGGCGCGATCAGCGGAGGCGGCGCGGCGGGGTTCTCGCGCTGCAGCCTGTCGAGCTCCTGCACCGCCATGTCGAACATCCGGTGCGAAACCTCGATCAGCTCGCTGTCGAAGTTGTGGTTGATCTCGCGGTCCACGTACCAGGCGACGCCGAGCACGCACAGCAGCCAGACGCCGCCGACCCACAGGATCAGCGTTCGCGTGAGGCGGCCTGCGAGCGAATCGCGCCGGCCCGTTGGCTTGACGCCGATCTGCTGCAGCAGCCCGGGTTTCATTCGTCCTCTTCGTCCGGCGCGAACGAGAGCCGGTAGCCGAGGCCGCGCACAGTCTGGATGTACTTGCGTCCCAGCTTGCGCCGAAGGCGGCTGATGAAGACTTCCAGCGTGTTGCTGTCGGCCTCGTCGCCGAAGCCGTAGAGCGCATCGGCCAGGTTCTCGCGGGTGTGGATGCGCTCGGGGCGGGTGGCCATGACGCGCAGCAAGGCCCACTCCTTCTGGGTCAGCGTGACCGGAAAGCCGTCCTTTCGGACCAGGTCGTGCGCGATGTCGATCTCCAGCGTACCGAGTTTCAGCACCGGCGCGCTGCTGGTGCTGCGCCGGCGTTCGACCGCGCGCAGCCGTGCCAGCAGTTCGGCCGGGTCGTAGGGCTTGATCAGGTAGTCGTCGGCGCCGGCGTCGAGGCCGCGGATACGGTCGGTCACCTGGTCGCGGGCGGTCAGCACGATCACGATCGGACGTTCGCGCAGGGCGCGGATGGTCGGCAGCAGGGAGAGGCCGTCGCCGTCGCCCAGGTGCAGGTCGAGCAGCACGGCCGCGTACTGCACGGCGGCCAGCGCGGCGTGCGCTTGCGCGAGGCCCGGCGCCACGTCGACCACGAAGGCCTTGGCCGCGAGATAGCCGCAGACGGCGTCTGCCAGGGCGACGTCGTCCTCGACCAGCAATATGCGCACGGGGCGGTCCTTTCCAAAAGGAAGGAGTCTAGATGCTGTGAAGGACTCGCCCTGGGCAGTCCTTCATAGCATCTCGTGCGAGCTTCAGGCTGGGTTCATGCGGGCGTCCTAAGCTTGCTCCGCATGATTCGCTCTGCTGCTTCCCGTCCGCTCGCCCTGACCCTGCTCGCCCTGATCCTTCTGCTCCTCTGGGACGCCAGCGGCCTCGACCTCGTGCTGGCCAGGATGGCGGGCACGCCGACGGGTTTTCCCCTTCGCGACGACGGGTTCCTGGTCAATGTGATGCATGAGGGCGCCAAGTCGCTGAGCTGGGTGCTGGTGATCGGGCTCTTCGCGGCGATCTGGTGGCCGGTCGGCGTCCTGCGCCGGCTGGGCCGGGTCGAGCGCATCCAGCTCGCCGTGACGACGCTGGCTTGCGTCACCGTCATCTCGCTGTTCAAGTACACCAGCAAGACCAGCTGCCCGTGGGACCTCCAGGCCTTCGGCGGCGCGGCCCGGCATGTGTCGCATTGGGCATGGGGTGTGGGCGACGGCGGCCCGGGCAAGTGCTTTCCGGCGGGCCATGCCTCGGCCGCCTTCGCCTACCTCGGCGGCTACCTGGTGTTTCGCCGAACTTCGCCGGGTGTGGCGCGCATCTGGTTCGCCTGCGCACTGGTCGCGGGGCTGGCGCTGGGCCTTTCGCAGCAGCTTCGCGGTGCGCACTACATGAGCCATACGCTGTGGACCGCATGGTTGTGCTGGGTCACCGCCTTCGCGATCGATTCGCTGGTGCATGGGCGCACGGGCCGGCCCGCCTTGCCGAAGCTGAACGAAAGCTGACTTCGACATTCAGGGGGATTTCACTCCCGCTGTCTAGTCTCGTGGGATGCTTGGTGCTCCTTCGCGATCGACTTCCCTTCCCAGCCGGATTCCCCGTCCAGATCCCTCGTTTCGCGACGCGCCCGATGCCAAGCCCGGCACTCCTTGGGGCGCCATCGACGGCTGGCTGTCACGCCCGCGCTCGGCGCGCCAGGTCATCATCTGGCTGAGCCTCTATCTCGGCCTTGCCGCCAATTGGCCCCTGTGGGCGGAGCTTGCCCGCATCGGCGGCGCGCCGAGCGTCTACCTGGTCTCGATCGCATCGGTGCTGCTGCTCACGGTGTGCGGCACCGTGGCGCTGCTGTCGTTCACAGCCTGGTCTCGCTGGATGAAGCCGGTCTGGTTCGGTGTCGTCGTGCTCGCGGCGGTGGTCCAGCACTACATGCTGAGCTATCACGTGGTGATGGATCCCACCATGCTGGCCAACGCGATGCAGACCGACGCCAACGAAGTGCGCGACCTCATGAACTGGCGCCTCGCGCTGAACGTGCTGTGGATCAGCGCGCTGCCGGCCTGGGCGCTCTGGCGCGTGCGGCTGAAGCCCCAGCCCCTGCTTTCGCAGGCCTGGCGCAATGGCGCGCTGCTGTTCGTCGTGGCGGCGATGGCCGCCGGCGGCGCGATGGCGATGAACCGGCAGTTGGCGCCGCTGATGCGCAACAACGCCCACCTGCGCTACATGATGAACCCGCCGGCGAGCCTCTATTCCACCGGCGCCGCCGCGCTGCGGCCGATCTTCAACCGGAGTCGCAAGCTGATCCCGATCACGGGCGGCGCTGCGCTGGGCGCCAGCTACGCGGGCCAGGCGAGGCCGCCGCTGTTCGTGCTGGTGGTCGGTGAAACGGCGCGCGCCGACCACTTCGGGCTCAACGGCTATGCGCGCGACACCACGCCGCAGCTTGCGGCGCGGCAGGTGCTGAGCTACCGCGACGTCCATTCCTGCGGCACCAACACGCTGGACTCGGTGCCATGCATGTTCTCGCCGCTGAGCAAGATCGCCTTCGAGGCGCGCAAGGACGACTACGAGAACCTGATGGATGTGCTGCAGGCTTCCGGCCTGGCGGTGTTCTGGCTCGACAACCAGGCCGGCGGCTGCAAGGGCGTGTGCGACCGCATTCCCCATGCCTCGGCCTTCGATCCGCTGGACGAAGCCGTCAAGAGCGCGCTGTGCGAGGGCGACGAGTGCCTCGACGACGTCCTGCTCAAGGGCCTGGACAGGCGCCTGGCCGCCTTGCCCGCCGAGCGCCGCGCCGAGGGCGTAGTGCTGGTGATGCACCAGATGGGAAGCCACGGGCCGTCGTACTTCAAGCGCTCCTCACCCGATGTGAAGCGCTTTCTGCCCGAGTGCAAGAGCAACGCGCTGGCCGAGTGCAGCCACTCCGAATTGCTCAACGGCTACGACAACTCGATCGCCTACACCGACCGCTTTCTCGGCAAGACCATCGATTGGCTCGAGGCGCAGTCCAGGCGCTTCGATCCGGCGCTGCTCTACCTGAGCGACCATGGCGAATCGCTGGGCGAGTACGGCCTGTTCCTGCACGGCGTGCCCTACGGCTTCGCACCCGAGGTGCAGAAGCACGTGCCGATGGTGACCTGGTTCAGCGACGGCATGAAGGCCCGGCGCCATCTCTCCACGGCCTGCATGGAGGCGGGGCTGGACACGCCGCTCACGCACGACAACCTCTATCACACGGTGCTCGGCGTGATGGACGTCGCGACGCCGACCTACCAGCCTGCGCTCGACGCCCTGGCCTCGTGCCGCGGGCACGACGCGGTCGCTACTTCTTCTCGCGCGGCAGCCGCCCCATCAGGAAGAACTCCGGGTTAGGCTGCATTCCGCTGAAGCTCGCCAGCCGGTTCGAGAGGCCGAAGAAGGAGGTGATGGCGGCGATGTCCCAGATGTCCTCGTCGTCGAAGCCGTGGGCATGCAGCGGCGCGAAGTCGCTGTCGTCGATCTCGTGCGAACGCTCGCAGACTTTCATCGCGAACTCGAGCATCGCCCGCTGGCGCGGCGTGATGTCGGCCTTGCGCCAGTTGACCGCCACCTGGTCGGCCACCAGCGGCTTCTTCTCGTAGATGCGCAACAGGGCGCCGTGCGCCACCACGCAATAGAGGCACTTGTTGATCGCGCTGGTGGCGGTGACGATCATCTCGCGGTCGCCCTTGGTGAGCGAGCCTTCGTCCTTCAGCATCAGCGCGTCGTGATACGCGAAGAAGGCGCGCCACTCGGCCGGGCGGCGCGCGAGGCCGAGGAACACGTTGGGCACGAAGCCGGCCTTCTCCTGCACCGCGAGCACCGCGGCGYGAATGTCGTCGGGCAGGTCCTTGAGTTCGGCCAGGGGGTAGCGATCGGTCATCGAGGTCTCCTTTATTCCTTGGTGTCGGGTACCGGCCCGATCATAGGGAATGGGGCAGATGGAGTTCGCTGTCGTCCTTCAGCGCGACACCCGTCAGGCCGCGGCGCAGGGCCTCGCGCAGCAGCCAGGCCAGCTTGAAGGCGGCGGTGGCGTACGGCAGGCCTTCGGGCCGCACGTTCGAGATGCAGTTGCGTTCGGCGTCGTGGCGGCCGCGCCGCGGCGCATGGGTGATGTAGATCCCCAGGCTGTCGGGCGAACTCAGGCCCGGCCGCTCGCCGATCAGCATGATCGCCAGGCGCGCCCCGAAGGCCTCGCCGACCTCGTCCGCCAGGGCGACGCGCGCCTGCGTCGCGATCACCACGGGCGCCAGCGACAGGTCGGGCGGCAGGTGCTGGCGCAGTGCCGCCAGCAGCGGTGCGGCATGGCGGGCCACCGCCAGCGAGGACAGGCCGTCGCCGACCACGATGCACAGGTCGACGGGCGCGTGCGCATCGGCGCGCAGCCGCTGGGCGTCGGCGGCGTCGAGCTGCCGGCCGAGGTCGGGTCGCCGCAGGTAGGCGGTGCGGTCGGGCGCGCGGCTGCGGGCCTGTGCGACCTCCCAGCCGCCGTCGCGCAGCGTGGCCGCGAGCGACGGCACGTCGAGCGCCGCATGAATGGCGTCGCGTGCCATCGCATGCGCCCAGCCGAAGCGCAGCACTTCGTCGGTCGGCATGCCGGCGCCGGCGCGGCCGAGCGCCAGGCGCGCGGGCGTCGACCGGCGCCAGTCGCCCCAGGGGCTGGCGGTGACGATGTCCTTCATCGAGCCAGCGCCGTCAAGGCGCCCATGTCGGCCAGCAGGCGGTTGCCCGCAGGCGGCTGCAGCCGGCCCGCGCGGTCGCTGATCTGCATGCGCTGCAGCCAGGCCTCGAATTCGGGAGCGCGCTTCAGGCCCAGCGTTTCGCGCAGGAACAGCGCATCGTGGAAGGAAGTGCTCTGGTAGTTGAGCATCACGTCGTCGGCGCCCGGCACGCCCATGATGAAGTTGATGCCGGCCGTGCCGAGCAGCACCAGCAGCGTGTCCATGTCGTCCTGGTCGGCCTCGGCGTGGTTGGTGTAGCAGATGTCGCAGCCGATCGGCAGGCCCAGCAGCTTGCCGCAGAAGTGATCCTCGAGGCCGGCGCGGATGATCTGCTTGCCGTCGTAGAGGTACTCGGGTCCGATGAAGCCGACCACGGTGTTGATCAGCAGCGGCTGGTAGCGGCGCGCCAGCGCATAGGCGCGTGCCTCGCAGGTCTGCTGGTCGACGCCGAAATTGGCGTTGGCCGACAGCGCGCTGCCCTGGCCGGTCTCGAAGTACATGCAGTTGCGGCCCACGGTGCCGCGGTTCAGGGCCTGCGCGGCCGCATGGGCCTCGTCGAGCAGTTCGGGCGTGACGCCGAAGGAGAGGTTGGTCTTCTCGGTGCCGCCGATGGATTGGAACACCAGGTCGATCGGTGCCCCGGATTCGGCCAGCTTCAAGGTGTTGGTGACATGGGTCAGGACGCAGCTTTGCGTCGGGATCTCGAAGCGCTGGATCACCTCGTCGAGCAGGCGCAGCAGTTCGCCCAGCACCGGCATGCTGTCGGAGACCGGGTTGAGCCCGATCACCGCATCGCCGGCGCCCATCAGCAGGCCGTCGAGCGTCGAGGCCGCGACGCCGCGCAGGTCGTCGGTCGGGTGGTTGGGCTGCAGCCGGACCGCGAGATGGCCGGGCAGGCCGATGGTGTCCCTGAAGCGCGTGACGACGCTGCACTTGCGCGCCACCGCGACCAGGTCCTGGTTGCGCATGAGCTTCGAGGCCGCGGCCGCCATCTCGGGCGTGAGGCCGGGCGCCAGCGCGGTCAGCGTCGCGGTGTCGGCGTGCTCGGACAGCAGCCAGTTGCGGAAGTCGCCGACCGTCAGGTGGGACACCGGTGCGAAGGCCGTGGCGTCGTGGCTGTCGATGATCAGGCGCGTGATGTTGTCCGTTTCGTAGGGGATCAGCGCCTCGGTCAGGAACTGTTTCAGCGGGGTCTCGGCCAGCACGTGGCGCGCCGCCATGCGCTGCTGGGCGGTGGCCGCGCCGATCTCCGCCAGGTAGTCGCCCGAGCGCGCCGGGCTGGCGCAGGCCATGACCTGCTTCAGGTCGTCGAAGTCGAAAACCTGCGAATCGATCGTGGTGCGGTAGCGCATGGTGAGAGAGCGAGGTATCGGTGAGGCGTTGGCAAGGTTGTGCAAGAGCGGTGCCAGGCCGGCGCCGACCCGGCAATAATGAGCCCGTTTTTTCATTCAACCAAGGGTTTGCCGTGCGATCAGTTCTTTGTGCCGCCGTTGTTTCGTTGTTCGTCCTGCCGAGCGCCTTCGCGCAATCGGCGCCGGTCACCAAGCCCAGCGGCCTGGTGTTCCAGTCGCTGGTCGACGGCAAGGGCGCCTCGCCGGCTGCCACCGACGTGGTCAAGGTGCACTACCGCGGCACCTTTCCTGCCGACGGCAAGGAATTCGACAGCTCCTACAAGCGCGGCGAGCCGACCGAATTCCCGCTCAACGGCGTGATCCCGTGCTGGACCGAAGGCGTGCAACTGATGAAGGTCGGCGGCAAGGCCAAGCTGACCTGCCCGCCAGCGATCGCCTACGGCACGCGCGGGGCGGGCGGGGTGATTCCGCCGAATGCAACGCTGAACTTCGAGATCGAGTTGATTGCGGTGAAGGGGAAGTAGTTCGGGGGCTTTTCAGGGCGGCGGGGCGGCGCGGCGGCGCGCGGTAGCGGCGTGCGGCGATGGCGGGCGGTATGCCCTGGGCCGGCCGACGTCACCGGCCGCTTCGCGGCTTCCCTGCGCTGCTCGCGGTACGCGGGGTCTCGCTCAAACTCGCCTTCGGCTCAAACAGTCGCGAGCCCTGATCCGCGCACCGCTGCGC
>NZ_JBFUCJ010000106.1:0-26134 GCF_056405295.1 Variovorax sp. P1_H2
ACTATGAGCCGCGCTTTCCGTGTGATGCCACGCAGATCGGGCGCTTTCGCGCGGCCCTGGGCGAGGCCGGCGTCGAAGAACTCCTGAAGGCCACCATCGACACCGCCGTGAACGCCAAGGCCATCTGGCCAGAGCCTCGATGGCGTTGGCGCATTCCATCTTCGCGACGGCGCGGCCCCCCTCGACCTGAAGTTCCGCAACCCGCACGCCCAGCAACGCCAGCATCAACTGCTTGCCGAACCAGACCCCACCCAGGCCCGGTACGGCTCGCTCGTTGAATTGCCGGACGGCGCCCGCCAGGCCGAGCGACCGCAGCCGCCGGGACGAGCCCACCCTGTCCGGCCCCAACATGCCGCAAAACAACTGCATGCCCCCTCCCAAGTTCAGTCAATCCTCACAATGCGCGAATTCGTTCACGCTCGCCCACCGCCGAGGATCTGCGCTGCGCGCAACAGGTTGGGCGGCCGTGAGAACTGCGGGAGTGGGCCGAACTGGACGGGAGGTCCATGTTCCTACGGAACATCATCGCAGAACACGTGCTCGACGAGAAATGGCTCCAGGCGAAGGTCGAGCGTCTTGACAATGCCACCCTTCGGCGTCGCCAAGAGACGAACGGCCGTCTCCCAAATCCATAAGCGGGACGGCGTCGGCGAGATAGGTCGGGTCGCGGCTCAGGTCGGCATGCGCGTCAAGCACGTTGAGGTAATAGCCGTCAGGGATGCCGAGACCATAGACCTCGCTCGAACCGTGAACGATCACCCCGAACGACGAGAGGTAGTCGCGATATTCGTTCGACAACGAAAAGCCGAGCCGTTGTTCGAGCCGTTCGATGTCCGCTGTGTCGGAGGGGCGCGTCCGGGCGTGCGTACGCGCAACGAGTTGTTCCAGCTTCTTCATGTGTTTCCTGCAATCAGGCCTGAAACTTGATCTGTTCAGCGCGCGCCTTCCAGTATCCCTGCCGCTCCTTGTTGAGTCCTCGCGGTTGATTTCCGACTCCTTCATCTTGAGAGCATCACAATCCTGGGGGTGTGCAGTGCAGCATCCTTGCTCCACCGCCTACGCCGCGAGCGGCACGTGGTCCCGAGCTCCGAAACCCGGATACCACCTCTCGAAGGACGCGCGTAGCTCGTCATTGAGGACCTGGGTGCGAACCTGGAGGAGCAGATGCGCGCCGCGCGGCGTCCAGCGCATCTGCTGCTTTTTCACGAACCGCTTGGAGATCACCTGGTTGACCGCGGATTCAACGAAGCCAGTTGCAATGCGCTCCCCGCACCGGTACCGCTCTCCGTAGTTGACGATGGCGCCGGCGTTGTTGTCGACGTAGGTCGCGAATTCACCCAGCGCCCGATCAAGTTTCTTCAGCACGACCGAAGGCGGCCGCCCAGCTTGCCTGTCCTGCTCGAGCACGCCGTCGACTTCCTCGACCAGGYCGTACAAGGTTTCGTCGGCGCGGATCACGTTTCCATGCCACAGGAACCATTTGACGCGTTCGATGCCCTTGAGGAGGCTTTCCTTCTCCGAGCCTTGCCACCCGCGTGCCGTTTGCAAGAGCTGCTCGATGCGCATGGCGACGTGGAACCAATCCAGAATGTGCTCGGATCGCGGGTGCAGGAAGGCGCCAAGCTCGCGCACGGTGTCGCCGCCGTCACACAGGAACGTGATGTGCTGTCGAGGGTGGATGCCTTGCGACTCGAGCACGGCGCGCAGCCTCCGCTTCGGTTTGCGGTCTATCCGATGGACGAAGGCGAAGACTTTCGCCGCACCTTCCTCCGGGATGCTCTTTCCGGCGATGACCTCGAAGCATCCGTTGGCACCCGGCAGGCGATCGCGACCTCGGATGTAGCCTCCGTCCAGCCCCACCGTGATGGGAGCGGCAGGTTCCGGCGAGGCTTCGATCTCGCGCTGGGCGCCGCCGTCGTAGGCGAACTGCTCCGGGCCGAGCTGCGCTTCGAGTCGCTCTGCGGTGTCCAGAACGTGCCGACGAATGGTTTCCGGATGCAGCCCCTGGTCGACGGGCAACACATCATGCAACAGCGCACCGACCGCTGGGAAGGAGACTTGCGCGGCCCACTTGGCCTGCAGGTAGGTCAGTTCTGGGGACGTGTGCACCGTCAGCAGTTCGCTGAGCGGACAGAACGTAGCCTCCTGGGATTGCTCGCAGCGGCAGCGGCGCCAACGGGGGCTGCGCAAGTCGATATCCCCGAAGGCGGTGCGAAAGCGCAGCGGGTGGTAGCCTTTGACGGCGCGCGGCTTGGCGCAATGCGGACAGGCCCTGCGGTCGGAAAGGTAGCCATCCAGCTGCTCTTGGACAAGCGCTTGTTGGAGCTTGCCAAGGATGGACTTGGCGTCGTCGAGAACGAGTCCGACGTCCTGAACCTGGTCACATGCGCGATCGACGGAGTGGAGCGGCACGGTGAAGGGGCGCGACGCGGCGCCCTCAATGCGAATCTGTACGGTGACTCTCATGGGGCCCACCTTTCCTAAGACGGCRCAGCCAACGCGGCGAGCCTTCGGTTCACGGCGCGCCGATCGAAGCGGTCGGGGTGGTAGTGGCGCAAGATGGCCCATTCCTCGTCATCCACCTCATCGTCGAGAAGATCCTCGAACTCTTGGCGGGACCTGCTCTCGCCGATCAGGGTGTACTCGAACCGAGTGGCCATGAACGCATGCGGACCGCCGCAATCCTCTGGGGGTGCGGCGCGCCGGCCTGCGATGCATACCGGGTACACCAGCTTGGGATCCAGCGGCAAGGTCGCCTCGATGCGCAGGTCGTGCACCCACAGATCGCCGAAGTCGTATTCGTAGGTGAATCGCTCAAGGCGCCGCAGCTTCAGTTGTCCGATCAGGACTTCGTGCGCGTCGGTGTCGAAGAACACGCCGCCCTCCTGATGGACACCGTACTCGCGACCGCGAATCTCGAAGCGATGAAGGTGCATGTCCTCCCAGCCGAACGCGACCTGCAGGATCTGGTGAAGCCGGGCGACGCTGGTATCGCCGCGCACCAGAAGTCGCCGCCAGATCAGCGGGCTGATGCTGCGCAGCACTGCGCGCAGCTGCAGGACCTCCTGTCTAGAAGATGCTCCGGCTTCCATCTCCAAAGCTTACTTTGCTGCACCGCACACCCCCAGGATTGTGATGCTCTCCAAATCGGCCCAGGTGCCCAAGGTGTCCAAGGCCCTGGTGCCGCTGAAAAACGACCATGCGCTGCTCGACCCTAGCCAACTGTCCGACATGGCCGAGGAAGCCGCGCACGACCTGATGGCCGAAGGCGAGTCGGACAACACGCGCCTGGCGTACCGCACGGCCATGCGCTACTGGGCCGCCTGGTTCGGCGCGCGCTACGGGCGGCAGATGGCGCTCCCGGTTGCAGTCCCCGTGGTCGTCCAGTTCATCGTCGACCACGCCCAGCGCTCGACCAAGGCGGGCCTTGAGCACCAGCTGCCGCTCGAGATCGACGAGGCCCTGGTCGAGGCCGGTTTCAAGGGCAAGCTTGGCGCGCCGGCGCTGAACACCCTCATGCACCGGATCTCGGTGCTCTCGATGGCGCACCACCTTTCCAAGCAGCCCAATCCGTGCGTCGACCCTGCGGTGAAAGCGCTCTTGAGCAAAACGAGAAAAGCCTATGCGAAGCGCAACGCCCTGCCCCACAAGCAGCGTGCGCTGACCAAGGAGCCGCTGGAGGCGGTGCTGGAGACCTGCGACGACTCGCTGAAAGGAAAACGCGACCGCGCCCTCCTCCTCTTCGCCTGGGCCTCGGGTGGGCGCCGGCGCTCGGAGGTGTCAGAAGCCGTCTTCGAGAACCTGCACCGCGGCGATGAAGGCGCCTATCTGTACACGCTGGCCAGTTCGAAGACGAACCACAACGGGAAGATCCGGGCGGAAGACGTGAAGCCGGTGGTCGGATCGGCCGCCGTCGCCCTGGAGGCCTGGCTCAAGGCCAGCGGCATCACGTCGGGGCCCCTCTTCCGGCGCATCCTCAAGAACGGCAAGTTGGGTACCGACGGGCTCTCGGGGACGGCGGTTCGGGACATCGTGAAGGCGCGGTGTGCGCTCGCAGGGGTGGGAGAGGATTTCTCGGCGCACTCGCTGCGGTCGGGGTTCGTGACCGAGGCGGGACGGCAGAACATGCCGCTTCAGGAAACTATGGCGATGACGGGGCATCGGAGTGTGGATACCGTCGCGGGGTATTTCCGGGCAGGTGCCGCCCAGGTGAGCGCGGTGGCTCGGATGATGGATTCGTCGGTAGGACAGCCCGACAACGGCTTGACCTGACGGCGGGTCGATCCGGAGCTCGTGCCGCTGCAAGCTGCGGACTCTTAATACGTAGGTCGAGGTTCGAGTCTCTCAGGGCCCCACCACCAACATAGAACTGGCGCGGGTTACGCGCTATGTTTTTTGTGAGCACTGTTACGCAATTGCGGTATGTGTTCCGCAAATCGAGAACCTCCCCGCTTCACGGCAGGGAGGTCCTTTCTTTTCCCGGACGGGGGGCCTAATGCGCGACGTCATCAACTCCGAAGAATGCGCCGTGCTGCTGCATTGCACCTCCGAGCTGGTCGAAGAGATGGCGCGCGCCGGCGAGCTCCCGGCGCTGAAGATCGGCCGCAACTGGATATTCTTGCGCGCGGACCTGCTGGTCTTCTTGGCCGAGAAGGCGCGGCAGGAGGCTCTGGAGCGCCGCTCCAAGCATGCCGCTGGGCCAGAAGTGCCGCCCTTACCGAAACCGCGCCGGGCGCCGCCTGTGCTGCCTACGGTACCGGGCGAAACGGGAGTTCCCACCTCGCCCAGCACCAGGACGCCCGCGTCACCTGCGCGCCTGTACGTGACCGCTGCAGAAGCAGCACGTATGCTATCCATAGGCGTTTCGACGCTCTGGCGCGAGGTGAAGGAAGGAACGCTTCCCAGGCCTATCAAGCTGGGCAGCAGCACCAGGTGGCGCGTGGCGGACCTGCAGCAGGTCGGCAGCAACGAGCCTATCCCGGCTCAGGGTCAAGGTGTCAGGTTCGACCTCGTGCGGTGAGCCGGCCCCAAACCGCAGCTACGCCTTCCACAGTTGCGGTTGAAGTGATGACCGCACCGCTCCGAGCCTGGGCGGCCAGCCCTCCTCCTCAATTTTGAGGAGATGACCGCGCACCTGTGCCATATCTGGTAGGTCCGTGTCGGTTTTCCGACCCGAGGTTGGCTCGACCTCCCTCTATGATCCGCAAACAATTGTTACAGCGGTGGAGTGAGGAATGGCGAAGCAAAAGACCTTCAAGGTCGACTTTTACGTTTGCACCAACGACGGCGAGCGTGAGCATGGATTGATTAGCGACCTGTTCGCGGATGAGAACGCGACGTTCCTGGACGCCAAGTCCCTCTCGGCCGACGCCGACGAACACCACCAACTACGATCCATAAAGCGCAGCGGGAAGGGCAAGGTGATCATGGCGGTGTTCGGTAGGTGGCGCAACAACGTCATGCCCGAACAGGGGAATGCTCAAGGCGAAGACGAGGACGTGCATCTCAGACCAGGCTATGGCCTCGTGGAGAAGAACTTCATGGTGTATTTCGCCGACCAGAATCTTCTGCTGTATCAGCGCAACTCGACGGGCAGCCACTCATCGCGCTTCCAGAGCTATCTGTCCCAGCTCACCGGGACCCCTATCGGGCTTGAGCCGATCTTGACCACCGACTCATACGAGCGGATCTTGAACGGCGGATCGCCCAAGTGGCTCGACTTCTCCATTCAACCGCCGAAGGATCCGGCGTTCTATGGCGATGCCTGGACGACAGACGCAATGAAGCTTCTCCGGGGGGCTGGCGCGCATCAAGCTCGCATGCGGCTGAGCACCGGCAGGGCACCGACGCACCTCTTGGAGCAGTTGAAGCACGCTATCGTCGACGTGGCCAGGTCAGGACAGGCTCGGGTTGCTCGCATCAAGCTCGAGGAAGACAATGAGGCGATTGACCTTATCGYCGACCGCATCGTGGAATCTGTCACAGTTGACCTCAACTTGAAAGGCCGCCCTGCTCCCGATGACCTCTTCGCTGCAATCGCCGCACTCCGCGACAAGAGGAAGGCCGACCTCAAGACCTTCTTCGGAAAGTAGATCAGTGGGTTGGTTTCGCCCGCTGGCGGTAGTCGTCGCAGCGTTTAGCGGCGGCGCCCTCGTTCGCTTCTGCGGGGCCGAGATCACAGGGGAAGGTGCGCGCGCCACTGCGGGCACCCTGGTAGGCGCCAACGCCACATTGCTGGGCTTCTTAGTTTCTGCGGGCGCGTTGCTCTATGCGGTGTCCGCGACCACCCTCGCGCAGAACCTCATGCGAACCGGGCATTTTCAGAACCTGCTGAAGGATCTTTTTCTCGACTCTGCCGCCTTCTTGGCTGCATTCGTTGCTTCCTTGGTGTGCATGTTCTTGCCGGCAGTTGCTCCACCCCATGGTGCGTTGTCTCCCCTGGCGCAGGGTTTGGCAGTAACAGGCGCGCTGACCGTTCTAGCAGTGCTACTGCTGCTTCCGGTCGGCCGCAAACTCTGGTTGCTGCTCAGCAATCTCTCGCCAGGCGGGCCCCTGCAGTAGCTAGCAGCAACGCTCCATCGGGGCGTTTTTGCTTTCTGAACCCACAACCCGGCCCGCAAAGCCGAGATCAGCCGTTGCGGTACTCGGCCTGCGGATGGCGCGGCCAGCGGCTGCTGAGATCTGGCCCTGGGTCCGCCGATCAACGTTGCCCTGGACGGTGAAGTTGTTCACGATGGGGCGGATGCCGCCGCCAGTGGCCTTGGTCGGGGTCACGTGACCACCTTGCGCTCCCATCATGAGGAGTGTCCTGTTCCCCACCGTCAGCAGTTCAGGTCCGTTCTCCACCACCTGGTGCACAGAGCCCGCACCGACCGGGCCGCCCATGGCCCGGCCGCTGAAGTTGTTGGTGTACTTGAACAGACCATCGAGGCCGGTGCCGCTGGCGTTGGCCAGCGCCGTGGCAGCGCCGTTACCGATGCCGCCGAAGGCGCTCGCGATGCCGCTGATGAGCTGGTCCGTGAAGCCCGAGCTCGAGGCACCAGTGCCGCCCATCGAGTACATTGCCGCGTTGGCCGCATCTGCCAAGCCGATCAGCGCCGTGCTGGCGTTGCTGGAGCTGGCGGCCACGCCTCCGAGGCCTGCGGCGGTGCTTCCGGCGCCCGCTGCGGCCTTGGATGTTCCGGCGCTGCCGCCTCCGACCAGGGCGCCGGTGACCTTGCCGATGATGGAATCCTGATCCTTGAGACTGCCCTGCAGGAACTCGGCCAGAGGGGATCGGTGTCCTTCACAGGCGTTCCTTTGCTGCGCGCTCGACGCGCGGCTTCGTCAACCGGACGACTCGGGCGCTCAAATCAGGTCTCCGGCGCATCCCCAAAGATGAGGAGGAACGGGGTGGCGGCAGAAGTTACCGTTTGTGTCCACCTTCATGGAGCATCGATGGCAATCCTTCTCGTCACCTACGACCTCAAGCAACCCGGCCGGAACTACACCCCGGTGCACGACTATCTGAAGCGCTTCGCAAACTGCAAGGGGCTTGAGTCCGTTTGGCTGCTCGACACGACTGCCACGACCGAAGCTATTCGCGATGGCCTGACCTCTTTGGTCGACGCCAATGACAAGATCTTCGTGGTTCGACTTCAACGCGACTGGGCTTCGTTGCGCTATGGGTGCGCAGATTGGCTCAACGACAGCGCGCGAAACTGGTAGCTTCATGCACGGCTCCCGCGGTGGCTGGGCCAGTTCATCGGCACCACCTTCGCGCCTTCGCGCAGCCGGTCATAGACGCGGTCGCCGACCAGCTGCTTGATCTCGCCCGCGGGCAGGTTCGACACCACGACCGTCGGGCGCTCGAGGCGGTACCGCTCGTCGACAACCGTGAAGAGCTGCTCGGCTTCCCACTCACTGCCGCGCGACACACCGATCTCGTCCAGCACGAGCAGCGGCATGGCGCCGAAACGCGCGTGGGCCGAGCTTCTGGCCAGTCACCAAGTCGAGCCAGCGCTCCACGGCATCAAGGTCCGTGAACTCGCGCGTCAGCGCCCAGCGGGAGACGATGGATGAAGAGGTGCGGCACAAAGTCGCCCCTCTGTGTGGTGCAACACGACGCCGGCGAGTGCGGCCCGCGCGGTGAGCGTGGCAATGCGCGCCCGCCCGCGGGGAAATCTCGTGCACTACTACCTCGACACCGGCGGCAAGCTCAGGGTCGAGATCCCGCTCGGCTCGGACTACACCAAGGCGATTCGCAAGTGGTCCGAGCTCGTGAAGACACCCGGCGTCGCCGCGCACGGCACGTTCGCCGAGGTTGTGCAGGACTACTGGACGGACGTGATTCCGGGGAAGGAGCCGCGCACCCGTCGGGACGACGAGAAGGAACGGGCGTGGATTCTCAAGTTCTTCAACACGCCGCCGGCACCAATCGACAAAATCGAGCCGAAGCACATCAAGGCGTACCTGAACTGGCGCGTTGCCGAAGCGCGAAAGGCCGCTGAAGCGAAGAACGTCGAGCGCGTGAAGAGCGGCCGCACACCTATTCCGATTCCTGCGAAATACGGTCAGGTCCGGGCCAATCGCGAGCAGGCACTGATTTCGCACATCTGGAACTACGCCCGCGAGAACGGCCACACCAAGCTCCCGAATCCATGCGCCGGAATCAAGGGATTCCGGGAGGAGGGACGGGATGCCTACACCGATGACGAATTGCTGGCAAAGGTGATAGAGCACGCAGGCCTGCCACTGAAGTTCGCGATCCGCCTGGCGCACGTTACTGGCCAGCGGCCCTCAGACGTGCTCGGCATGAGCGCGACCGATACGCGCACTGTCGTCGCGTGGCTCGCTCGAAGCATCACCGGTATTGACGTTCCGCTGTCTTTGTGGTCCTGACCAAGCTCGCGTTGAACTCATCGATGTGACGGCGCCTGCGTTCGAGACCGACGAAGAACTGATGAATCACAAAGATCTAGTTCCATTTAGAGCGATCTTTCTGATCGATGCACTATTTCAGATAAGGGCACTAATAGGCGGCTGAGTCGACGAGTTGACCGGACCAATTCCGTACCAGTTTGCTTCCCATTCTCCACAGTGAATCTGTGTACTTCCTACCAAGAAGTGTTCATCCTGTATTGGGAGGTAGTTTCTTTGTCGAAGCCACGCTAGGGTGCGAGCGAGCGAGCGCCCCTCTCGAAGATGCAGCACTATCTGCCAGACCTTGATAATAGGCACCAGCGGGTCTTGTACGTCGCTGAACCCGATCCAACTGTGTGAACCCACAACGGCCAGTAGATCGTACTGGCCCGAGATGCGAAGCAACGAGTGAAGGCGAGTGTGCGTCGGGTGCGACACACCCGCGGCCTCATTTGCCTGCGCGGCGCTGTGCGCATCTGAAATGCGCTTCGCTTGTGTCACGCCCTTCCTTAGCTCTGCTGAGCGCTGCTCAATTTCCCGCACCTCCGCTGGTTCGATGAACCACTTCAACTCGACGCAAAGGCAGTTCTTCGACTCGTGATCGATGATGGCCAGATCGACATCAGTGTCATCTAAAAAGCCGTAGCGAAAGTCAAATCCCAGCCCGGCTAGCTCGCGAATCAGGCTCTGTCGCAATAGTTCCTCCTTTTGGTGTGTCAACCCAGCGTAGGTGACCCGAAACTCTGGGAGTTGGTTGAGGAGAACGCAAAGGTTGCGCTCCGCGTCAGCGTGAAGCCAGATGAACGGCGAAAGTGCGTAGAAGCCCCCGGCAAGTTCCACGAGCGGCTGAATCGCGATGTCCGGGTCGCGAATGCCATGCGCGCCGAAAGTCAAATATGACAGAACTGCATCGATTGTCTGCGGCGATAGGCCGGTGTAGCGCTGCAACCRCCTTCCAAGCTCCTCTTTGCGAGGCGTCCACACCGCACTGATGTAGCCCATTTCAGGCAAACCGTTGGCAGCGACAGCGAGGCGAGCTAAGAACCAGCCCTGCAATAGGCCTTGCACGGTGTGGAAGATTGACTTGAAATCGCCGATCGTGAAGGCCCCGAATCGCCAGTCATCCGGAAGGGCATACCGATTCTGGTTGTGGTGACGAGTGTGATCCTGGAGCGCCTTGGCGAGGCGCGGCTCGTAGTACAACTCGAAAGATTTCTTCGCAACTCGGATGTGGGGAGCGATGAGGTCTTGCAGGACGGACAAGTCTACGACCGCATCACCCCGGAGAGCGTCCTTGTGAACCAGCCTGTTGTAGGCCTCATACTCAGGCTCTTGAGTTGGTAACCCCGGCGCTCGCAAGCGTTTGCCCTCTACGGATAGTTCGACCTTGCCCCTGTGCCAAAGCGGGAAGATCGCGCAGAAGATTCTGTAGCCATCGGCGTCCCTCAGCCAATCGGACGCATCCTGGTAGTGACGCTCAATCAGCGACTTCTCGACCGGCTTGTCCTTTCCACGGCCGTCCATACCACCAGCCCCATGTCGGAGACAGGAGCGAAGAGGATGAGTCGCTGAATTCATCAGGTTGTCGACGAAGATGGGCAACTCTTCGTCAGACAAGGGCTTGATCGCCCGATTCTTCAGGTGTAGGTCTTCAACAACGGAGAGTATTGTCCACATGGCTTGCGAACACCCCGCTTCCAGCAGCGCGCTGCTGGAAGCTGTCATATCGACTTCCCTCTCGGCTGCCCGTACGGCGTCATTATTTGTCGATTGATCATCCACGATAACTAGTTCTCCCTCTGATCTTGTCCCATTTGAGCTTTTCACCCGTCAAGCATTGAAACTCACGAAGCGGTGCCTAGTCGGATACTGGATCAACCAAACGTTAAATATCCACAACCAGCCTGAGGTCGACTATCCAGTGCGAAGAGGACCATTCATCGAGGACTTCAAAAATATTCTTCTTGGACTCAAGTTGTTCTCGAATCTCGGCTAAGTCAATGCAGAGATCCGAGGCCGGCCACGCTCGCTCGCTCGCCATGCTCTACAAGGACATGCACAGGCAGCGTGAGCAGCTTGGGCGGGTTCGGCCGGTCAGGAGGTTGGGCCAGGCCGTGTCGGCGACATCGTGACAGGCGCATCATCGTCCATGATCAATTCGCACGCTCGAAATCCAGGATCAGCGGCGATGTCGTCACGTTGAACCAACCGAGCCTTGCCGCATAGCCATTCGCGGCGCGGCAGTGTGGTGGCTTGACCGAACAACCGGACCGTCTGCGGCTCGTGTTCTTGCGCACGAACGACCAAGTGTTCAGCCGAGAATAAAGCTGTGGCCTGTGCGTCTGTCGGACCCTTTAACATGATAGGGCGTCGGAAGTCCCTCCCCGTCAAAACAACGGCTGGGTCATGATGGTCGCGTGCTTCTATCACCTCATCAAATTCGAGTCGAGAGATCTCAGCCGTTGGTTGGAAGCGCGCGTTGGATCGCGCAAATCCAGCCAGCCTGACGCAGGCGTGTAAATAGCGGTAGAACTCTAGATTGAAGATCGTCTCCGCGTTGGCGATGCCAAGCGTCGTGAAGACTTTCTCGCCTTCGACTTCCATAGTCAGCCGGGGGCGCCACTGTGTCTTGAGCTTGTCGACAAATTCATTGATCTTCGCAGTGAAAGGGATCTCAACCAATCTGCGTCCTGACCACCGTTCGAAGTCGATCTTGAACGTCAGGCCTTCCCGGGAACCCGAGGGCGCCAAATCGATCGGCATGCAGATGCTGAACAGGCCGTCAAAGGCACGCCCCTCGTAGACTGCGGATGCAGAGCCCGCGATCACACCTCCTTCGGTATGCATGAAAGGCCACACCTCACGATCGGGGGACTCGAGATCGAGTCGGAGTGTAGCCGCGCGTGGCGCAGTTTCGATCGACATAGATACAGCCTGATCGACGATCTGGGCTAGCAGTGGGGAGCCTTCAGCCTTGACTCCCTGCAGGCTGAAGTTGCCGATACCATGGGCCAGCAACTCGTCTATTGCGGCCTGCCAGCCGCGCTGGTGAGCCAGCGGCGCGACCAACGTGAACGAGACGGGCGCGCGCGCTTCTATTTCTATTTGCGCGCGACCATTCGAGTAGCTGCTCCTGATCTCAAGGCGCGGATCAAGCCGGTGCATGAACAACTCGGTCGCCCGGTGGGCGTTGGCGATCACTGGCGGAGTTGCGCCCAGGCTTGGAAAGCCGGACATTGCGGCAAGCACCTGCTGATGTCCTTCTTTTTCACCCGGCCGCCGACCTAGCGTTTCTCGGGCTTCGGCCTCCCGCTTCATCTTCAAGGCGACGAGGGCCGCAGCCGGGTAGTGCACGCTGTCCTTGTCAACGAGGCTTGCGCAGTCGTGACACAGCCAGATGCCGTTGTCGTAGGCACGCCGTTCTTCCCGGCTCAGATGGGGGGCCGGTCTTGGACCAGCGGGAGAGGCTGCATAAATGTGCGCCGCGACGCCGTGAACGAGTACGCCACGAGGACCTGATTTCGGCGCCAGCGTCGAGACGCCGCATTTCGAGCAGGCGTTCCCCGACCGCTCGCGTAGTTCACGTATCACGGGCGCGAGGAAGTCGTCGCGATTGTTGGTCTTGGGCATCGAATGATGGTTGGAAAGTCGAAATCTTGCCGAATTCTAGGAAGGCATAGTCATCCCACTGTCGTTGACCTCTCAGCACATTCTTTTGACGTCACATCGACAACTCCAAGGGGCATCCCACCCTGATCCGCACACTGCTTTTTCATACTCATCTGTACTATCTTTCCGGACAAAATTGGGCTGACTAAAGCTGAGACTTATGATTGCATGGACRTCAACTTAATTTCGCATTGAAATGTTGTTTTTAGGGCTATCGCTGGTGAAAGGTCTCTCCCGTCCACCGAGTTGAATGCAGTGCCCGTCGCTGCGTTATTCAATCGTTCAACTCTTGTTCGAGGGAACACTGCCCCTCCACTGCTTACATATTTTTGATGCATCTTCACGTGAACCATCGCCAAGTAGCGAGTTTTCGATCAACTTGAGTCAGAGCCCTCCATTTGGTCCATCCTCAGTACTCGCGGCTCCCAGTTGGACCTCCACCAGCGGCGTCTCCCATTCATCCACTTGTAACGATGGCCAGTAAGTGTCGGGCGTCTGAAACCGTGTGCGCACCATCACGGCCACCACTGAAACGGCCCCTCCTTGCAGCGGGCTCTCGTCTACGTTCGCGGCCAGCCTGCCGACGGTCTGACCATTGGCCGAATTGACAAATCGCCCCCTCAGCTCGACCGGATCCCCGGGACGTAGGGCCGCGATCGCTCGATGGACCGGATGGGAAGGCGAATTGCGCCCGGCAAACCCAATATCCATGTTGGCTGCCCCGAGCATGACGTACCGGCGCTCGAGATCCGCGCGATGCCGAGGCCGGACGTCCGGCAAGCAGTCCTGCACCCCGCCGACTGTCCCAAGATCGACCAAGTAGGGGTTTTGCCCGCCTTCTGCCCGCATCAAGGTCAGCGTCAGCCGCGCGCGTGTCATGGCAACGTAGAGAAGCCGCCTCTCGTCCTCATGGTCCCAGCGCCAGTCGGCGCAGTCCATCACTATGACGTGGTCGAACTCCAGGCCCTTGGCGGCGTGCGCCGTCATGAGCTTGACGGCGCTATCCCGGCCGTCGCGTCGCATCTCCCCCGCGGCCTCATAGAAAAGCKCCAGCACCTCGGCCGCCGGGACGATGTCCGCCTGAAGCGTCGAGGCAATGTYCTCGACGATCTCCTGGAGGTCCTGCAGCGCGGCGTTTCGGGGTTGTGCGCGCCGTTGGCGATTCAATTGCCTGCGCAACGCACCCAGTCGGACCATGCGCACCTGGCGCCGCCGAAGCGCTTGGGCAAGTGCCCAACCCTCGCGGGTCCGCATCAGCGAGATCTGCCCCTTGGCCGCCTCAGGCCCCGTGATCTCGCAGGGCAACTCTTCGACATCACAGATGGCCCGCATGTTCTCCAGCGGAGCATGCGTGCGACTGAGCACCGCGATCTCCGAGAGCTTCACGGCAGGGTCGAGGTGCCGAATTCGCTGGATCTCTGCATAGACCAGTTGAGCCTGAAGATTCGGGCTGGTCGGGCTGGTGACGAGGCGCACCGCACCGTGACTCGCTGGGTCCTCCTCGGCCCATCGCCCCCCGTGCGGATCGTCCTTGCGCCGGGCGTCGATCCGGATCGGATGATCGACCTTCATCCGGTCAGCGCCACGCTGGATCACATGGTTGGCCGCCGAGATGATGTTCTGGGTGGAGCGGAAGTTCTCGACGAGGTACGTGAGCTCCCCTTCGTAGTCGGCCCGGAAGCGCCGGATGAATTCGACGTTCGCGCCCTTGAACGAGTAGATGTTCTGGTCGTCGTCCCCGACCGCCATGATGCTCAGCTTGCTGTCCGCATCGATGCGTCGTCGGCCGGCCAAGGCGCTGACCAGGGCGTACTGCTGCTCGTCGATGTCCTGGTACTCGTCGACGAAGATGTACTCATAGCCCTGCAGCAGCCGATCACGGATCTCGTCCGCATCGGTCAGACCCGAACTCCTGCCTTCGAGCAGATCGATCGCATCCTGGAGCATCTGCTTGAAGTCGACCGCGCTGGCCGCGCGCTCGGCCCCCGCCAGGCTGGTGCCGGTCAAGCGAAGCGCCATGGCGTGGTAGGTCATGACCAGCAACCCCCTGCCGTCGTCCCCGGCCAAGGCCTGAAGGCGTCGGCGCAGCTGGACCGCAGCGCTCCGGTTGTAGGCCAGCGCGATGATGCGACCCGGGCTGACGCGAAGGACCCGCAACAGGTAGGCAATGCGGTGCACGATCACGCGTGTCTTGCCTGAGCCGGGCCCCGCCAGCACCAGGTGATTGCCCGGTTTCATTTGGGTGACGAGCGCCTCCTGCACCGGGTGCTGAAGATCGTCGACGATGCGCCGATAGGACTCATCGGTGGTTTTGCGCTCCAGCAGGTCTGTGCGGCCGCGGAAGAACTCCTTGATGAACTGCTTGTGCGGCAGTGTGAAATACGCCTTGACCAGGTCCTGCGCCTTGGCCGGATCTTCCGCGCCGAGCTTGGCGTACTCGTGCATGACATGGGTCTGCAGGGTCCGTTCCTTGTAGAACTCCTCCAGCGGCGCGAAGGCGGCCACGGTGAACTGCCTGGAGGTTTCACCTTGCATCTGGATGGTCATCGCGGAGCGGAACACCGAGCGCCCCTTGTCCAGCTCGAGCACCCGGGTCTGATGCAGGTACAGGAGCGCACTCTCGAGTGCGACCTCGGGTTCATTCAGCTGGGTTTTCAGGATCAGATCGTCGTTCAGCGCGTCGATCAGGGCCTGGGCTTTGCATTCCACCATGCAGGCGCCTTTGACGCCCTCGGGCACCTCTGCGAGCAGGCGATCGAGCGTGACTTGCGCCACGGCGCGTCGCAGCTCGCAGATCCTGCGGATCTGGGCCCACGAGCGGCGCAAGGTCACGCGCAGGGTGTCCTCACCCAGGGGCTGCAGCTGGATCATGCTGCGCTTGTCATTGCCCGAGCCGAACCCGTCGGCCATCGATCGCAGGCAGGCCCGAACTTGCGTGGGGTCGACCTGAACAGTCTCACCGTCTGCCATGAGCCGCGTGCGCAGTTCGGTGCAGACCGCCCGCAGATTCAGGTGCTGGTGCGACTCGTCCTGATCGGCATCGGGTGCGTGCTCCGACATCAGGTCGAGGAGTTCCCTTTCCAGGGCGCACAGGAATTCCAAGCGGAGGGACGAGGCACCTCGCACGCGGCACATCAGGCGCACCGTCAACCCGAGGTCGTTGACGAGAATCCCGAGCTTGGCCAGCTGGTGGACGATCCGAAAGCATTCTTCCGGTCGGATGCCGGCATCGAGCATGAGCTCGTCGGTGCTCAGGCCCTCCGGCGTGTCGGAGCGAAACAGCGCGATCGCGACGGCCAGGAACTTCTGCTGCTTGCTGGCCGGCAGGTTCGCCTTGTCGATCCGGTCCTTGGCTTCCTGCAGGGAGGCCACCCGCAGGCTCGCGGGAAACACCTTGGTTGCGTTCTCGTTGCGCTTGAGAAAATCGTTTCGCTCGAGCCAGGCGATGGCGGTGGTCACCTTGGTGGAGGCGTCTGGCGCATCGACATCGATGGCGGTGCCGCTGCTCTGCGCAAGGAGTTCCTTGGCCGACACCACGATCTCGTCCTTGCCGAGCTTCTTCGCTTGGTCGCGCAGGGCGCGCAGCAGGCCGCTGAAATCCCGCTTCGAGAGCTGTGAACTGGAGGAGAGCTTGAACTGGGTCTCCACATCCTGCGGGTCGAACAGCAGGACGCACCGGGCTTGCTCGCCGTCGCGCCCTGCCCTGCCCGCCTCCTGCAGGTAGTTCTCCAGGGAGCCAGGGATGTCCGCGTGAATGACCAGGCGCACGTTGGGCTTGTCCACCCCCATGCCAAAAGCATTGGTGGCGGCGATCACCTGCAGCTCGCCCTCCAGGAACTGCCGCTGGGACTCCTTGCGCAGGTCGGCGGTGAGCCCGCCGTGATAACAGCCGCAGGAGATGCCTTGCTGCGCGACGATCTGGGCGAGGGTCTCTGCGTTCTTGCGGGTGGCGCAGAACACCACGGCCGCGTCCTCCCGGCGCAGGCCATCGCGCAGCAGCTCGACGATGCGCTGCGGCTTCTCTCCGCCCGAGGTGGGCACGACCGCATAGGACAGGTTGGTTCGCTCGTGCCCACCCAGGAAAGTCTTCAGCTCGATCTGAAGGCCCTCCTGAAAGTGGCTGCAAAGGTCTTCGATGACGTCGGGCTTGGCGGTGGCTGTGAAGCAGGCCACGGGTGCCTGACCCGGAAATTGCTCTCGAATGAAGCGGGAGACGTACAGGTAGTCAGTTCGGAAGTCGTGGCCCCACTTGGACAGGCAGTGGGCTTCGTCGAACACCCACGCGGCGATCTCCCGCACGCGTATTGCCTCCACGAAGGTTCGGCTTCGGAATTGCTCGGGCGAGACCAGCACGATGCCGATGTCGCCCAGGCGGATGCGATCCAGGACATCCCGCCGCTCCAAGGGGGTGAGCATCCCGTTGACCGTGGCCGCGCACTGGATGTCGGCCTTCATGAGGTTGTCCACCTGGTCGCGCATCAGCGACTGAAGCGGGGAGATGACCACGGTCAATCGACCCGAGCGGCGGTAGTGGACGAGCGCGGGGAACTGGTAGCAGATGGACTTGCCACCGCCGGTCGGCAGCACGGCCAGCAGGCTCTGGCGCGCCAGGCCCGCGCTGACGATGGCGCGCTGCAGGGAGCTTCCATCGGGCGCCGTCGGCAGCGCGCGAAAGCTTGGCTTGCCGAACAGCATCGACAGGAGCGACTCGGGGTGGTGATTCAGGCGGCAGTACTGGCAGTCGGGGTGTCCGCAGTCGATCTCCCGCAGGTCGGCGATCAGCTGCCGGACGGCGGGCAGCTCATGAAAAACCCAATGAGGGAGGATCGAGTTGCCGCCTGAGACCCGGATCCAACCGAGGGCAAACGCGGTCGACCAAGAATCGTGGTTGTCGACGGCCGTTGTGACGTCATGCGCCAGATCGCGCAAGCGTGTGGCGCAACAGCGACCGGCGAAGCGGCTCGCGACGATGTGCCCGGCCGCTTCGCTGCTCGGCGCCGTCTCCTCCCTGACTTGGGACAGCAGCGTGGCCATGCCCTCGTCGTCGCGGCACAAGGAATGCAGCAGTGCCAGCCACCAGGGCTCCTGCTCGTTCGTCTCCAGCAGCGCTTCGACGGCCTCCTCGAGCACATTGAGCGCCACCCTCGCATCCTTGGTCGGGTTGTTGCGCTCGTCGGTGAGCAGCTTGTAGCCTTTGACCAGCCGGTGGTAAGGATTGCTGGGAAAAGCGAGGGCCGACAGCTCCAGGGTGTCGAGCACGGGCCAGCTCAAGCATTCGAGTTGAGGGAGCTGATCTCGCAACAGGGGAACGTCATGGCGCCGGAGGTTGTGCCCCAACAGCACCCTGCCCTCTCGGACGAAGCTATTCAGTGAGGCCGCCACCGAGGAGGCTTTGGCCGGCGAGCAAGCACTGCTGAAAGCGTCCGCGCTGTCTGAGCGCACGGCGCCGACCGCGAAGATCCGGTCGCCCTTCTCCGGATGGGCTTCGACATCGACGGAAACGAATCGGCCGTCGGCGGCGATGCGCCTGGCACGTGCGCGCAAGGAATCGACGACGGGCGTTTCCAACGAAGGCGAGGCAGGCGGCCAAGAGTGAGGGAGTGGTCACTTGTAACCGAAAGTGACACTATTACGCAAGTATTCTTTTTGGCTGCAACTGTCCCCCGAGGATCTGGCAGATCTCGCCGTCAGTTCAGTGCGACCGAGAACCCAAAGGCAGTCACCTGCTGGAGAGCAAGGTCGACATCCGTGTGATCCAGGTTTTGCTGGGACACAAGCGCCTGGAGACCACCACCGTGTACACCCACGTGGCTACTGATCTCCCGCTGGAGGCCGGCCTTCCTTGGAGGTCGCCGACATCTTCCGACAGCATGCGCCAGCGTGGCGCGCCGAGCAACGCGGCCATCTGAGCCTTCCGCAGCTGAAGGTCATGCGCGACGCCATCGACTATTCGCCATCCATCTGAAGAGTGCGTGCTTCACCGGTATCGTCATCGGTAACTCCTACCTCGACGGTCCTACCGACACGACGCACGGAATCGACCGTCGCCGACTTGTACGCGCCTGCGTCGTAGTCAAAATAGTCGATGCCGCGGCCCGAACGAACGAGCGTCCCGCGCTCGATTTCCACGGCCGCCCCGGTTTCTGAATCCGTACCGTCCCAGGCGAACGCACTGAGGGATAGCAGCGAAAGAGATATGACGAGGAGGGTGGATTTCATGATCATTTTTTCAGAAGTCCAAAGCATCGTTTCGGCGACATAAGTTAGGGGATGACCGTCATGCCGCCTGCTCGAGCAGCGGCGAGTTCGCCTGCTCCATTGTTCGAATCGGCCGGATGTGGGCGCTGTGGCGATATTGAACCGCCGAGGAGAAGAAGCCGCCGCAATCGCTGCGTTGCTCGCACGTCGTGCACTCGTCCAGGTATTCGTTCTTCCAGTCGGAGATCGACTTGCGGTAGATGGGGCGTAGGTCATCGTTGACCAGGCACAGCTGGTGGTTGTAGATGGACGCCTTGATCCCGTAGCTCACCAACACGCCGGCGGCTTCGGACAACGTGTCGCGATATTCGTGAGGGTCCACCCAGAGCTTGTCCAGATTGGCGCGGGTAAAGCCGGTGATCTCCAGGCCCATCAAGGCGACGTGGTGGACGAACAGCAGGTTCCTCGCAATAAAGCGACAAGTCTGCACTAGGCGCGGGAGCGTCTCTCGATGCACCACTACACGGATCTCCACGCGCACGCCCGCGGCGCGCAGGTTGAGAATGCCCTTGACCGTCTCATCGAACGCGCCTGGCGCCTGCACCACGTAGTCATGGCGCACCGGATCGTCGGAGTACAGCGGAATACCCAAGGTGAGGTTTGGGTGCTTGACCTGCCCGAGCTTGTGCGCGAACGCTGTATCGTGAAAGGCCCGTCCGTTGGTCAGGATGTCGATCCGAGTACGCGGCAAGTGGCTCTTGACGTGCTGCACGAGCGCGATGAAGCGATCCCCGTAGAGCGTGGGCTCTCCGCCCGAAAAGCCGAGCGAGGGCGTTCCTTCCGGGATCATGCGGATCAACTCGAAGACCTCGTCGAGGATCCAGAAGTCATCGACGTTCCTCGGCGGCTGCGAGCACATCAAGCAGTAGTGATTGCACTGCTCGGTCAGCAGGATGGTGTTGCTGTTCGAGTTGACGCGAAACAGCACGCTCAAGGTGTCCTGGCTCGGGTTCAAGCGCACGATGTCGCCTTCGGCCAGGTAGGCGTAGTCCTCGCCGAGCTGATAGATGTCGCTGGCTGGGCTCTGGGCCGCGTCGTCAGCTGCCACCTCAACTCGCAAAAGCACGGCGCCAAAGCCGGCGACCCCCTCCAAATTCGCGGCGTCCAGCAAAAGCGCGTACTGAGGGCGGATTCGCGCCGGGAGGCAGGAATCCTGAGTCACTTTCAATAGGCACGGCTCGACGGCCGATTTCTTCACCGCCACGGTTTTTCCACGAAGTTTCAGCATCTTTGAGTCTCCCTATTGGGCCCAGCGGGTGAACAAGGACTTGATGAACGGGTCGGACTCCATGAGGCCGATCAAGTGCTTGAAGATGGCCATGTTGCGCGTGCAAAACTCCGACTCGGTCTTGCGACCCAGGAAATCTTTGTGCAAGCCCCAGTGCTGAACCGGATCGGATCCGCAGTACGGCTCGAAGGCGCAATCGGTGCACATGGGAGCGCTTTGCGCGAAGCTGTCTTCCAAGGCTTCCAGGAGCGTTTCGTTCAGGAAGATCTCTTCGTAGGTGTTGCTCAGGACATTGCCGAGTCGGAACTTGTCGTCCCCCATCTCGGCGAGCATGCGCGCCTCGTCGGAGGCGAACACGGCGCCGTCGTAGTTGTAGACGATCGCGCCCAGCGCGATGCCCGCGGGGCTCATCAGGTCCACGTAGCCGGGATCGTCGAACGTGAGCATCTTCTTCAGGATGGTCGCCGCGTAGAACTCGCGAAACTCGATGCCTTTGCGGTTCAACTCGATCACGTAGTCCAGGCCCTGCTTGTAGAACTCCAGCCAGCGCTGCACGCCATAGGCGCGGTAGGACTTGGTTTTTATGGCAAAGCCGTAGGGCGACAGCGGGCGCAGAAAAATGCCCTTGAAATCCTGGGCCAGGTACTCGTCGATGATGGCCTGAACCTGCGACAAGCTAGCCTCGGTGGTGGTCATGAGCGCCGAGACGTTGGCCTTGCCGATGGCATCGCGCGAGCGCTGGATTCCTTCGATGACGCGCTCGTAGCTGTCGCGACCTGGCCGCGGGCGGTTGCCATTGTGCAGCTCCCTTGGCCCATCCAGGGACGTGGAGATGTGGACTTCGTGTTCCCTGCAAAACGCCAGCACCTCGTCGCTGATGATGGCCAGATTGGTGGCAATGACGAAGCCGATCTCCTTGCGTGCGTTGTTGCGCCGCTTGCTCTCGTGCACGATGTACTCAATGAGAGGGAAATTGAGGAGCGGCTCTCCGCCCTGGAACTCGATCTTGATGGCATCTGCCGGCGAGCGTAGGGCGAGGTCGATAGCCGCGCTCGCCTGTTCCTGCGTCATGTCAAAGGAGCCCCTGTCCTCGTTTTGCCGCGATACCTGGCAATAGGGGCACGAGTGCTCGCAGCGCAGCGTGACGACGAAGATGTGCAGTCCGGTGAAATTGGCCAAGCGCGAATAGCGGGTGCGCAGCTTGACGGCCAGGAGATCCGGAGCCACCGAGGTGTTGGCATCGACCAGAAAGTGATGCGAGCGCAGATCGACGTAGGCGTCCGAGCTCGTGGGAAGCGTGCGATCGGCGAACTGACGCACCTGCTGCTTGGGAAGCACCAAGTACTCACCGGCGATGTTCGTCATCACAAAGCGGTCCGCATCCAGCTCCGTGAACTTGAAGGGCATCAGTTGATACCCATTGGTCGCGGCGCCTTGCCGCGTGGCCCCTGCCACGGCACTCGCGCCTGCGCCGTCGTGGCGGCGGTCGAAGAAGGTAATGGGCTGAAATTTGCTCATCGACGCCTCACTGGCCAACGAGGCCGGTACGGGAGAAGGCGTGCGCCAAAATGAGGTTGCGCGTGGGCGCCGTCTCGAGCTTGATCTTCTCGCGCAGATTCTGATCCAGCACCTCGGTCTGAAAATCGTCGAGTGCGGCTTGATGCGCTTCATCGCTCATGTCCGCGCGCTTGGGCTTGAGCGTCACCTGGAGTCCGGCCCGCGTGGTTTGGATCAGACAAGTGAACCGGTCGCTGAAACGGTAGGCGGCCTTTTCGATGGCCATCAAAGCGTACACGGCAGGGTCAAAAACAAGCGTCGTATTCATGTGGCGGTTCCAGGTCAGGTCGTGCAGAGAGGACCGCTTGGATGACGCGATCCAGGTTGGCAGGCGGTAACGGAGCCGCACCAACCGCGGGGTGCGGGCCGTACGGCGAAACAGTCGGGGTTGCGGCGCCTTAGGCGCGGTCAATGGCCGGGCTGCTGGCGCAGCAGGCGACAGGTGCTGGGCCCCGTCTGAGGATGCGCCACTTCCGGCCCAAGGGCGCCCAAGTCAACAATTCACGCGCGCGGGGTCGTCCGCGTGCGGTTCACGGCTCGTTAGTAGGCGGAAGAGCGGTGCGAGGAATGCGAGGAGTGGCTGGAATGCGAGGAGTGGGACTGGTGGTAGGCCAGCACGGTGCCACTGTCATCGCGCTTCATGAGCACTTGATGTTGCTCGTCGCCGCGCATATAGGTCAGCAGCGTTCCCATGGCGCCCGTCGAGGCTGTGCTCGGCGTCTTGGCCGCCGCCTCACCTACCTGGTCGGGCACACTGGCGTAGGCAGGTACACCGACGATAGAAGCAACGGCTGAAGCAACGGGGATCAGGAAGGCGGCCTTGTACATGTGGGAGTCTCGTTCTTGATTGGGATGTAAGTAATTTTATTGAGTGTGACGTCTTGTAGCAAGGAAGCTATTCACGATTGGTTGACAAGTTGATGGCGTCTATTCAACAATTTTGTTTCGATGTCGAAAGTCAGCCACGCCCCCCCCTCCCCGGGGTGATCGTACTTTCGGTGCAGTTTGATACGGTTGCAGTAAGAATGTATAGAGAAATCAACAACTTGCATGCGAGCGAATTTCATCGCGACCTGCCTCACGCAAGTCTTTGATATTGAAGATCTTTTTCGATCAAAGCGCACCGATCTGCACCGAAAGTACGATCACCCCTACCAGCCCAGCGCGAGGATGCAGCGCATTCGCACATTGTTCTGCGGGTGCTGCAGGCCCTCGAGCAGTTCTACCAGGTGATCGCCCGGTTTCCCTGGGGGCTCGGCGATGCGTTCGAGCTCGCGTCCGTGGCTTGTGTGCGGGGACATGTCAAGCAGTGGCTATTCACCTCGTCAAGGGGCGACGAGCACGCAGCATCGAGCCCGGTCGATGACGCGTTTGGCGACCGAGCCTTCGGCCAAGCGCTTGAGCAGTGAGCGGTGTCGATGACCCATCACGATGGTGTCGGCTCCAATCCGCTCGGCGACCGCCACGATCTGTTCAGCGGCAATGCCTTCGGCCACTTCGAGCTCGAGAACGACATCCGCGTCGGCCGCGCGAGCATGCAGCCCGCGCAGACACGAAGTGCATCTGACGCGAGCCCGGTCGATACTGGCGCGAGTTTCGACTTCAGCGGACCACGCGACGGCAACGACATGCAGCGACGACGCGCTCTGTTGGGCCAAGGTCAAGGCCTGGTCGAAGGCCCTGCCAGAGGCAGGCGTTCCGTCATAGGCGACGAGAATTCGGTTGGTCATGGCGTTCTCCAATCATGACGTGGAGCTACCTCAGCACCGTGACCGCACAATGGGCGTACGCGATGACTTGCCGCGCCACGGAACCGATCAGCCAGCGCTCGAAGAGGGTGCGGCCGCGGTGGCCCACCAAGATATGGTCCACCGCGTGTTCCTCGGCGTAGCGCACGATCTGCTCGGCCGGATGGCCCACAGCGATGTGGAAGTGCGTCTTGATCGTCTCGTGCGCGAGTTTCGAGCGGATCGGGGCGAGCAGGCGATCCGAATGGCGTCGTGAGTCCTCGAGCACTGCCTTGGTCTCCACCTCGTCGCCAAAAACGGTTCTATTGGGCCAACTCCCTGATCCGGTCGACGACCTCCGGATTGGCGAGGGTGGACACGTCGCCGGGATCCTGGCGGTTCGAAATCGCTGCGAGCACGCGGCGCATGATCTTTCCCGAGCGCGTCTTGGGCATGTCTGGAACGACGATCACACGGCGCGGACGCGCAATGGCGCCGATCTCGGACACCACCGATGCCGAGATCCGGTTGGCGATCTCCGTGGAAGGCGCTAGCCCCAACTTCAACGCGACATACAGGTCGGGCACCTTGCCCTTGACCGGGTCGGCCACCGGAACCACGGCCGCCTCGACCACCTCTGGCACGAGGAGCGCTGCCGATTCGATTTCCTTGGTGCCCAGGCGGTGGCCGGCGACGTTGATCACGTCGTCGATCCGACCGAGGATGCGGTAATACCCGTCGCGCGCCTGTACCGCGCCGTCGCCCGTCAGGTAGGGCCAGTCGCGCCAGTCCTTGCTCTGGGGGTCCTTGCAGTAGCGCGCGTAGTACTGGCGAACATAACGCTCGGGGTCCTTCCAGATCGTCTGGAAGCCACCCGGCCAGGGATTGCGGATGCAGATGTTGCCGGCCTTGCCCGAACCGCCGGCGAGCTCCTTGCCCCGATCGTCGTAGATCACCGGGTGAATGCCGGGAATCGCGGGCCCGGTGCTGCCGGGTTTCATCTGGTGGATGCCCGGCACCGTGCTGCAGAGGAAGCCGCCGGTTTCGGTCTGCCACCAGGTGTCCACGATGACGGCTTCGCCCTTGCCGACCATGCGGTGGTACCACTTCCACACCTCGGGCTCGATCGGCTCGCCAACGGTCGTCATGTGCTTGAAGTGGTGGTCGTACTTCGCCGGCTCGTCGGGTCCGTCGCGCCGCAGCGCGCGGATTGCCGTGGGCGAGGTATGGAAGATATTGACGTCGAGTTGTTCGGCGATGCGCCATGGCCGGCCGGCGTCCGGATGGGTCGGAACGCCTTCATACACGACCGTTGAAGCGGCGAGCGCCAACGGGCCGTAGACGATGTAGGAATGGCCCGTGATCCAGCCGATGTCGGCCATGCACCAGTACACGTCCTCGGGGTGGATGTCCTGGATGTATTTGGATGTCCAGGTGACGTAGGCGAGGTAGCCGCCGATCGAATGTTGGCAACCTTTCGGCCGTCCGGTGGTGCCGCTCGTGTACATCAGGAACAGCGGCGCCTCGGCCGGCATCGGCGTGGGCTCGACACGCTGGCCGCGGAACTTGCCGAGCAGCTCGTTGACGATGACGTCGCGCCCCTCGACGAGCGGCGTCGCGCTCGAGGTCTTGCCCGGGTAGCGCTGCCAGACCAGGACCTGGTCGACCTGCTGGCCGAGGCTGGCGGCCGCCTTCACCGCGATGTCGGCCTTTTCCTTGTGCTCGAGCAGATGGCCGGCGCGGTAGTACGCGTCCATCGTGATCAGCACGCGGCTCTCGGAATCCCAGATGCGGTCGGCACAAGCCTTGCCGCTGAAGCCGCTGAACACCTGCGAGTGGATCACGCCCAGCCGCGCGCAGGCGAGCATGGTGATCGGCAGTTCCGCCACCATCGGCATGTGCAAGGTCACGCGGTCGCCCGCCTTGAGTCCGCAGAAGTCGCGCAACAGCGCCGCGAACTCGTTGACGCGGACGAACAGCTCTTGATAGGTCAGGTGCTGTACCGGCTCGTTCTCCGGCTCGGGCACGAAATGGATCGCGGTCTTGTTCTTGTGTTTGACGAGGTGACGATCGACACAGTTGTGGCAGGCGTTGATCCTGCCGCCGACGAACCAGCGCCAAAACGGCGGGTTGCTGGCGTCGAGCGTCGTCTGCCAGTACTGGTACCAGTCGAGAAGGTCCGCGAATTCCTTGAAGCACTCAGGGAATTTGTCGAGGGCAAAACGCTGGAAGACGCCAGCGTCGGTCAAATTGGCCTGCGCGATGAACCGGATGGGGGGCGCGACGTAGTCCTCTTCCGGCCAATGCACCGCGATCTGTGCCTCGGAGACATCGACAGTCTGCTGCTTGGCAGGATGGCGAGGCGATCTGTGTTCAGTCATGACGGCGACTCCTTTTTCGGGCAGATCGAATTCCCAGCAAAAAAACCTATACCACGGTGCCAAACCTTGTCAACCTGGCGGTTATGGCCTAGCCTCTGATCGACACGTCAGCAACGAAAATGGAGGATCAATCATGGATCTTCTCGTGGAACCTACAGATGTATGGGCAGCGACCATCCAGGACCGCCCCGGCGGCCTTGCCGAGGTGCTGGATACGCTACGCGAAGCGGGGGCCGACCTGCAATTCGTCATTGCGAGGCGGACGCCGGACAAGCCAGCGACGGGGGTCGTCTACGTCACGCCGCTGCAGAACGACCGTGAAATCCGTGCGGCGGCACAGGCGGGCTTCAACGTGACACAAAGCCTTCACTCGGTTCGGATCATGGGTCCGGACCGCCCGGGCATCGCCGCGG
>NZ_JBFUCJ010000107.1:0-25354 GCF_056405295.1 Variovorax sp. P1_H2
CTCGATGAGCGCCTTCTTGAACGCGGCCGTCGCCTCGTTGACGGCCTCGCCGGTCATCGGGCCCGAAACAAACTGGTCAATCAGCTCTTTGGGAATCGACGGCAGTGCCGCCATCCTGGCGGCGATCGCCGCGTTCTTCGCTTTTGTCTTGCTTACTGGCATACATGCTTCCTGTGGTCATGTTATGCCTCGAACACAAAATTCAGGACAGGCTCCGGACTTTCACCTTCATCTCAATCGCTGAGCCATCGAACCCTTAATCGACGCCCACGTCACGTCACATTCAACGCTGCCTTCTTCCCGCGAAAGCCTCACGTGGCTCGGCAGCACAAGCTCGGATTCGATGAGCTCAAAGTCGATGGTCTTTACCAGATGGCAGAAGTATCCAGTTCGGTTCTCGCCCCATCGATACGGCAGCGCAAGCTCGTTGCCATGTTGCAGAAGCAAATCGACCACGGGCTCAAGATGCGCGTAGACCGGACGCACCAATGGGTCAAAAGGGATGCTCATTGCCATCTCGCACCTAGTTTGTTTGGACGGAATGTCAGTCAGCTATTGTCCGATTCCTGTCCTCGGCCTGGTCCGCGCCTTGCGCGCTCATGACGAAAATCGGCCAACGAGGCGCACGCATGCCGCACGAATATTATCCCGATAGAACGCCTCGAGCTCCTGTGCTTCGCGGTCGCACTGCTCGAGCCAGGCTGGCGAGCATTGGCTGCGGAGGTCCTTCGAGGGCAGGTGGTCTGCTTCACTGGCAACACCGACGAACAACATGAAGTCCGGGTCATGGTCCAGCCTTGATACATCGGACCGCAGCGCGGCCAACTGTCTGACGCCTTCCACGAAAGGGACCGTACCGGCAGCAAGTGCTCGTGCGGCATCCACAACCGCCTGACAAGCCTCGCCCAGCTGACCTTCGTCGAGCCTGTTCACGTAGCACCCCTAGATTTTTAGTTTGTAGACATTTCTACGCTGCCCACGAAGGTCCGCAGTTGGCCGTATTCTGCCCGCCAAGCATCCAGCGCCTACAGCGCGAGCGCCCATCCAACTGCCGCCGATAGCGCGACGACCAGTACAGGCGACAGGCGTGCGTAGACCAGCAGGCCGAACGCCGCCAATGCGAGCCCGAAATCGGCGCGTGAGCGAATCGCGCTCGTCCAGACCGGGTCATAGAGCGCCGCAACCAGTACGCCGACCACCGCCGCATTGATACCGGCCATGGCGCGCTGAACCCCATCACGCTGGCGCAATGGCTCCCAGAACGGCAGGGCTCCGAACACGAGCAGGAAGGCTGGCGCGAAGATGGCCAGCAGCAAGGCAAATCCGCCGACCCAACCGCCCAAGGGGTTCGGCATGACGGCGCCGAGGTAGGCCGCGAAAGTAAACAAGGGGCCCGGAACGGCTTGCGCCGCCCCGTAACCAGCGAGAAAGACATCGTTGGAGACCAGGCCGGTTGGCACGACGCCGGCCTGCAGCAGCGGAAGCACGACATGCCCACCGCCAAATACCAAGGCTCCGGCCCGATAGAACATGGTGGCGACCGACAGCGCCGGGGACTGGACCGCGGTTGCCAGGATTGGTAGCAACACCAGCAAGGCACCGAACAGGCCCAGCAGAACAGCGCCGGTCGTCTTGCTGACGCCGTAGTCGCGGTGCTGCGCTGGGGCAAGGTGTCCCAGTTCAAGTCTCCAGCGCCCAATGACGCCGCCGACCACGATGGCCGCAATTTGCCCCGCAGCCGACGGCACAGCGAGGACAAGCAAAGCTGCGGCAATAGCTACACCGGCGCGGAGGCGGTCGGGGCACAGCGACTTCGCCATGCCCCAAACGGCTTGCGCGACAACGGCGACGGCGACCACCTTCAGGCCATGAACAGCACCCGATTGCGAGAGCGCCGCCCACTCGTTCACACCGACCGCGAAGAGGATGAGCGCGACGGCCGAGGGCAGCGTGAAGCCCAGCCAAGCCGCCAATGCGCCGAGCCATCCGGCGCGGCCGAGCCCCAGCGCGATGCCGACCTGACTGCTGGCCGGCCCCGGCAGAAACTGGCACAACGCGACCAGGTCAGAGTAGCTCTTGTCGTCGAGCCACCGGCGGCGTTCTACAAACTCTGCGCGAAAGTAGCCGAGGTGCGCGACCGGTCCGCCGAAAGACGTCAGTCCAAGTTTGAGAAACGCGAGAAGGACCTCGACGACCGTACCTCGCGAGTGGATTGAGCGGGTTCCGTCAGTGACGGCTTCTACTGTTTGCTTGGGGTCGGGTTGCTGAGGATGGTTCATCGAAGTGATTTGCCCGAACACACCGCGTGGGAAGGGGATGGCACAGCGCCGAGCGCGACTCGACGGCAAATGTCGGGTAGTGTGGCCGCATTCTGCCGGAGAGCCGCCCGGTCCAGCGCGCCCGGGCGGCTGACGGCTTCAGGCGTCGGTCTGCTCCGCCAGTTCCAGCGCGTCCTCAACCTCGATGCCGAGGTAGCGCACCGTGCTCTCGAGCTTGCTGTGGCCGAGCAAGAGTTGCACGGCACGCAGATTCTTCGTTCGCCGGTAAATCAAAGAGGCCTTCGTCCTGCGCATGGAGTGCGTACCGTACGTTGCGTTGTCCAGGCCAATTTCCTCGACCCAGCCGTCCACGATGCGGGCGTACTGTCGCGTTCCAATGTGCGGCGACTGCTGGACCCGGCTCGGAAACAAGAAATCTCCGGGCTTCAATTGGGCCGTAGCAATCCAGGCTTCGACGGCCAGGCGCGTCGGGCCTGTCATCTCGAACTGAACCGGTTGCCCGGTCTTCTGCTGCATCACCTTCGCGCGGGCGGCCACGCGCTCGCCATTTGAAACATCGCGGACGCGAAGCTGCACGAGGTCGCACGCCCGGAGCTTGCTGTCGATGCCAAGGTTGAACAGCGCAAGGTCCCGCACACGGCCTTGGAGCTGCAGACGGACTCGGATGGCACAGATTTCCTTGAGCCTGAAGGGGGTCTTCTGCCCAACGAGCTTCCCCTTGTTCCACGGCTCGCGATGACACGTCGAAGTTGCTTCCATGATGAGCTCCTGTAGGGATGGAGCGTCAGTCTGCGCCAATGCCGGTCGCGACGGATGGCGGGCTGCTTCAGCGGGTAGGGGCCCCAAGCGGAAGTACAGCTTGCTCCGAAGCAGACCTTCAGCCCCCCATTTGCCTGCGTCGTCGGCTGCATTCCAACGGAGATTCAGGGCCTCGTAGACCGGCAACTCAGCTAGTTTTCGCGATGTCCACGACGGTCGACTTCGTCCACGGTTCCTCTCAATCACTCCGAGCGGCTGCAAGGTCCATGGGAGAGAAGTCGCGCCAAGGCGAGCGGGCTGTTGTGCCTACATTGCCTCCAGCCCCACCTTCTTCATCATTGCCTCGGTGAAACTCATCTCATGTTTGAAGCCCTGGACGTAGGCGGCCGAGTCCTGAATGTCCACCAACCCGCCTTGCTGCTGAAGCGCGGCTATCACTTTCGGCTGGTTCAGCGCCTGCTGGAAGGCCCTCCGGATCTTCTCCACAACCGCCTCGGGCGTGCCCGCGGGCACTGAGATTCCCCCCCATGAAGAAAGCTCCGCGCCCTTGATGCCCGCCTCGGCCAACGTGGGCACACCCGGCAACGTGGGGTTGCGCTTGGACCCTGCCACGGCCAGCGCACGCAGCTGGTCGGCCTTGATGAGCGGATAGGCCACGCTGAAGATGGGTGCGCCGAACGTCACCTGATCGCCGATCACCGCGTTGACCAGTTCCGATGCGCCCTTGTAGGGTACATGCGTGGCCTGCGCGCCGGCCGACGTGAGCAGCATCTCCACGCCTAAGTGCGACGGCGTTCCGACGCCGCCTGATGCATAGTTCATCTGCCCATTCCTAGCCCTGGCCTGGGCGACCAACTCGTGCACGGTGCGGATGTTCGACTTGCTGTCCACGACGACGACGATGTCGGAACTGGTCAGTCGCATGATGTGGCGGAAGTCCTTCAACGCATCGTAGCCAGGGCTCTTGTACATGAGCATATTCGCCGCCATGGGCGCAGCGGAGTAGATCCACGTGTAGCCGTCGGCTGGCGCCTTCGCGACCACTCGCGCCCCGATGTTGCCCGCCGCACCCGCGCGATTGTCGATGACCACTGGCTGACCGAGGATGGGCGCGACCGCCTCGGCCAGGATGCGCGTGGTGATGTCCGGCCCCGTACCGGCCAGGTAGGGAACCACCCACTTGATCGGGCGGTTTGGATAAGGTGCCTGCTGTGCCATCGCGAGGTGAGGCGATGCAAAGGCCAACAGCGCGGCAACGAAGGTGCCATGGCGCAGGAAGGTTCGGCGACCGATGTCTGTCATTTTCTTGTCTCCGGAAATCTAGTTGTAGGCAAAAGGAAAAACTGTGCAGCCGGCAGTGGCACCTGCAAAGGCCCTCGGCTAGCGGGCCGGCAACTCGCCAAGCAGTTCCTTGGCGATGGTGTTCTTCTGGATCTCACTGGTGCCGGTGAGCACGCGGTACATGCGCAGCATTCGAAACAGGAATTCCACGCGGCGTCCCTGGACGATGCCTTCGCCACCGTGCACCTGCACCGCCTTGTCGGCGACCCGGAACGCGGTCTCCGAGCAGAACAGCTTGGCCATCGACGCTTCGGCGCGGGCCTCGGCGCCGAGGTCGATCTGACGCGCAGTGTGGATCATCAGTGCGCGGGCCGCGGCCAACTCGGTGGCAGCCTCGGCCAGCATGTGCTGGATGGCCTGGAACTGTCCGATGGCGCGACCGAACTGCTTGCGCTGCGTGGCGTAGTCGCGCGCATCGCGCAGCGCCACCGTGGCCAGGCCCACCATGGCCGGGCAGTGCAACAGGCGGTTGACCGTGATGCGGCCCAGCGCCAGGGCCAAGCCGCGGCCCGGCTCGCCGATGAGATTGCCGACCGGTACGCGAGCCCCTTCGAGCACGATGTCGCCGGTGCTGCTCTGGCCCGCCATGGTCTTGTAGCCTGCCTCCACACGAACTCCGGGCGAACTCAGGTCGACGAAGAATGCCGTCACCTCGCGCTCGCGCGACGGATCGGCGGCGGTGGATGCCATCAACACCGCATAGTCGGCGAAGGGCGAGCCCGATATGAATCGCTTGCGGCCGGTGATGACGAAGTGATCGCCGTCGCGCACCGCATGCGTCTGGACCGCGCCGGCGTCGGAGCCGGCCTCTGCCTCGGTCAACGCGAAGCAGATCGCCTTCTCGGCCTGCGCCACCGGGATGATGAAGTCGCGCATTTGCTCGGGCGTGGCTTGGCGCGCCAGCGCGCCCACCCGCGGCGGGCCGCTCAGTTCGCCAAACACGTGCGGCGCAAAGGGCGAGCCGGTGGCGTAGATGGCTTCCTTGATCAGCACGTGGTCGAGTACCGTCAGGCCGAGGCCGCCCATCCTGGCGGGCAGCGTCATGCCATAGAAGCCCAGCTCGCGCGAGCGGCGCCACACGTGCTGCAGCAGTTCCCGTGGCGCGCCGTGCTCCTGGTCCACCTGGTGTTCGCTCGCCAGTTGGGCCAGTTCGCCGTGCAGGTAGTGCTGCACGCGCTCGATGATCCCGGCGGCGCGCTCGGAGCCTTCGAAGGGGCCGGCGAACAGGGGCGCGGGCACTCGGGTGCTGGAGGTCGTGGTCGTTGCGTCCATGTCAGTTCACCATCCGTTCCTGTCCAGCCCAGTAGGGTCCCTGCACTGCCTTGCGCATCACCTTGCCGTTCGGGTTCTTGGGCAGCTGGTCGACGAACTCGATATGGCGTGGGCGCTTGAATCCGGCCAGGCGCTCGCCGCAGAAAGCGTCGAGCAGGCCCGAGTCCGCCGCCAGGCCGGACTTGAGCACAACATGGGCGGCCACCGCCTCGCCCCACTTGTCGTCGGGGATGGCGAACACGCAGGCTTCTTTCACTGCCTCGTGCTGATACAGCACCGCTTCGACCTCGGACGGATACACATTGAAGCCGCCGCTGATCACCATGTCCTTCTTGCGATCGACGATGTAGACGAAACCTTCCTCGTCCATGCGCGCCAGATCACCGGTGTGGTAGCAGCCGTTCTTCAAGACCTCGGCGGTGAGGTCTGGCGCACGCCAGTAACCGGCAAAGATGTCTTCGCCGCCCACCACGATCTCGCCGATCTCGCCGGTGGCCACAGGCTGGTCGTTGTCGTCGAGGATCTGCACGTCGCATTCGAGCAAGGGCCTGCCGCACGATGCCAGGCGCTCGGGACGTGCCGCGCGGGCGTACAGGTGATCGGCCACGCTGAGTGCGCACACCCCGGAGGTCGTTTCGCCCGCGCCATAGCCCTGCGACAGCACCGGCCCGAACACGTCCATGGCCCGCAAGATGCGCGCGGGCGCCATCGGCGCGGCGCCATAGCCCAGGCGCACCAGGTCGGGCAGCGGACGGTATTGCCCTTCGAGCTCGCCCAGCAGCATATTGATCATGGTCGGCACCATGAAGGTGTGCGTGACGCGGTCGGCGCGCATGTCCGTGATGAAGCGGCCGGGCTCGAAGCTGTCGAACAAGCGGATCGTCACGCCGCAGCACAGGGCCGGCACCAACTGCATGCCGGAAGCGTGCGTGATCGGGCCGACAAGCCCCAGCACGTCGCCTTCGTTCATCCCCTCGGAGCGCAGCAGGAACTTGCGCAGTTGCGCGAGTCGATTGCCGAAAGTCTGCATCGCCGCTTTCAGCACTCCGGAGGAGCCCGAGGTGTAGTGCAGCACTGCGACCTCGTCGGCCGTAACCGCCACCGGCGTGAAGGCGTCGCTGGCGCGCTCGAGCGCGTCTTCGTACGAGCTGGCCTGGCCTCCGCCGCCCACCTGTTCATCCACCAGCAGCAGCAGCGGCATTGCGCCTTGGATGTGCGGTCTGAAGGACTCGACCCGGGCGGCCGTGGTGACGATGATGGCAGCCTCGCTGTTGGCCGCGATCTCGCCCACTTCCGTCGGCGAAAGGCGGGCGTTGAAGGGCGCCTTGACGAGGCCAGCCTTGTAGCAGGCCAGCTCCAGTTCCACGATCTCGGGCCGGTTGGGCAGATAGATGCCCACGCGATCGCCGCGCGACAGGCCCAGACCAAGCAGCGCATTGGCAAGACGGTTGGAGCGACGCTCCAGCTCGGCAAAGCTGATGCTGCGCGTCTGGGTCTTGATGGCAATTCGGCTCGCATGGGCGCGCGCGCTTCGCGACACGAGTGCTCCGACGTTGGCAACGGGTCGCTGTGCCGCGGCACAAAGGGGGGTCGAGGTGTTAATGGCTGTCTCCTGGAACATGCCCGCTGGCGCTGTGCCGCAGGGTTGATTCGACTGTCCCAGAAGGCGGGGTATCAGGGAAATACCGTTTGTTGATCCAGAGAGATCAACGGAAATGATGGCCCTTCAGTTTCTGTCCAGCCAGTCGGCTTCCCAGATGCCCGATTMGATCATCCGCTTCATCTGCCCTACCAGCGCATCCATGACGACTTGGGTCGCTGCATCCGCCGCCTTGCCCGCCGGTGTGGCCAGCGAATAGGTGCGATGGAGGACCGGCTTGGTAACGCGCGCAACGACCCAGTCAGAGCGCGGTGCCGGCTGATCGTTCAGTGCGCATGCCGGTGTGAAGGTGAAGCCAGCGCCGCTCAGGTACAGAGATCGAATCACGCGCGTGGAATCCTGTTCATGCGCGATGTTGAGTTGCAAGCCAAGCTCAGCCGCAGCATCCTCCACGCGTCGGCGGATGGCGAAGCGACGCGACTGCAGGACCAGCGCTTGGGCGACTGCATCGGAAAAATCGATCTCCGGGCGCTGGATGCCGTCACTGTTCCTCGAGGACGTTCTCTTTGCGCGTGTGGGCCTCGCTGCTTTCGCCGCAGCCGGTTTGCGAAGCATGCGACGCACTCGGCCATCCACATCGTGGCCGCAGAAGTACATGGCTTCCCGCACGAGCTGCATGCATTGCAGACCTTCAACCTGCGGAGCATCGACCAGCACGCCCACATCCGCGCGCCGGTCCAGCATGGCCTTCTTCACTCCGAGGCTCAAATCGTCAAGGACAAAGACGCGGATGCGGGGGTGCGAGATCTTCAGCGTCCCAAGCACCGGCCCCATGAGCAGCGACGCCAACAGAAAGGGCAGCGCCACGGTGACGGAGCCTTCCGGCCCTTGCGGCAGCCGCTGTATGCGCTCGCGCACCGCGTCGGCGTCACTCAGGAGACGACGCGCGTCTTCATAGAGTTGTACGCCGGCCTGCGTGGGCGTCACGCCCGCGTGCGAACGCTCGAAGAGCTGCGCACCCAATTCCGCCTCCAGCTTTTTGATCTGCGCGGTCAGAGCGGGCTGCGCTATGTAGAGGCTGCCAGCGGCGCGCGAAAGGCTGCCCGCTTCCAGAACGGCAATGAAGTAGCGGAGCGTGCGAAGGTCCACGGCGTGGTCAGGAGATCCTGGTAGCGGTTGATTCGACTGTTCGCGACCGCGGTCTCCGGAAGGCGGTCCGCCAAGCCCTGGATTGAGCATAGTCGCTTTTGCCACCATGCCTCTTGCGCTTCCGCATTGCCGCCTGCCACCCCACGATTCTGGGATGGCAACGAACCTGTAGGCGAGGCCTCGGCGCTAGGCTGCTTCGAATATTGACTCCGGTTGAAGCGTCGCGCCGGGGAGTATCCGGTCCAGCAGGTCAAGCGGCGGCGACAAGGAATTGTTCAGGTTCAGGATAGCGCGCATCTGAGCTTCGGTCGTGCCGTGGGGTCGTCACGGTATCCAAGCCGCGCTGCAACGACCTTGCCGGTTCGGGCAAAACTGGACGGCCACGACGAAGGTCTGCTGTTGGCCGCATTCTGCCTGTCAGATGATAGGCTGCGTACGCTCGCCCAGTTCGCGGTTTTCCGAGGAGCGCGGGGCGTCGGCATTGAGGACAAGTCAATGAGTTTGGACAGCCGCATCATCGTTTCGCTCGACTTCCCTACCGCCGCATCGGCGGCAGACCTCGTGAAGCAGCTGGGTGCAGCTGCTACGTTCTACAAGGTAGGCCTGCAGCTGCTGACGGCCGCAGGACCTTCGGTCGTCCGCGAGCTCGTAGACGCAGGGAAGAGCGTTTTCTTGGACCTCAAGCTGCTGGAAATCCCAAGCTCGGTGGCGGGCGCGGTAACCGCAGCCGGACATCTGGGTGCTTCGATGGTGACTGTGCACGCCTCAGGCGGTTCCGCCGTGCTTCGCTCGGCAGTTCAGGCCGCGAGTCAGTTCCCTCAACTGAAGATTCTTGCGCTCACCGTCATCACCAGCATGAGTGACCGGGATTTGGAAGAAGTAGGCGTCGCCTCGACGGTTTCAGAGCAGGTCGCACGACTGGGCCGCCTTGCAACCGCAGCCGGTTGCCATGGCGTCGTATCGTCGCCATTGGAAGCGGGGCTGCTTCGCGAGGCTATGCCGCCGGGTGCGCTTATCGTGACCCCAGGCACGCAGCTGTCAAGCGATGCCCAAAGCGACCACGCGCGAGCTGCGACTCCCGCGCAGGCAATCGAGGCCGGCGCGACGCACGTGGTCATTGGTCGCCCTATATCGCGTGCCTCGAATCCCGCTGCCGTGTTCGCCGCAGTGCGTGCTGAACTGGCGGCGGCCATCCAGCAACGCTGAAGCACCTAGTCCCACCTGGTTTGGACCACAACGCGCCCGAATCGAGGACGCCCGCCGACTGTCAGCTTTTGGCCGATTGTTGTCCGACGCGTGGTCAGTGCGCACACGCTCCTGAAACCCGCGATTGCCCGTCTGCGGCCGGGTTGGTCGAGCCGGTCTGAATCGGGAAGACCGTCAGAATCGACGAGGCGAGTAAGGTGCCGGGTCGATGTAGGGCAATTCGCCAGTCATCAGCTCCGCAAGGAGCCGCCCACTTGCGGGGCCCAGCGTGAAGCCTTGATGCGCGTGGCCGAAGTTGAACCACAGTCCGCGATGCCGGGGCGCCTCCCCGATGACGGGCTTCATGTCGACCGTGCAGGGCCGCGCGCCGAGCCAAGGGTTCATTTCGACGGGCCAGCCGAGATCCAGGAGTTGCCGGACGGACCTTTCCGCGTGGAACAGCTGCACGGGTGTGGCGGGCGCGTCGCGCCTTGCAAACTCCGCTCCGGTCGAGATGCGCGTGCCGCGCTTCATCGGCGCGAGCATCACGCCAAGTTCAAGGTCCAGCATCGGCATGGCAAGCGTTGTGCCCTCCGCATAGTGCCGGTGGTAGCCGCGCTTGATGAACAGCGGAAGACGGTAGCCCAGCGCACGGGTGGCCTCGTCGGACCAGGGCCCGAGTGCGATCACCACATGCTCGGCTTCGAGCCCGCCATCCGCCGTTCGCACCGCCCAGCCGCCGCGTTGCTCGTGCAGGGAGCGGGCTTCGCCGATGGCGAAGCTGCCGCCGAGTTGCTCGAACAAAGCGGCATAGCGCTCCACCAGCTCTCCCGGCTCGCAGACTGACCACGGGTCTTTCCAGTGGATCGCGCCGGCCATCTGCCCGCGCAGCGCAGGTTGCGTTCGCGCGAGCGCGGCGGCGTCGAGCACCTCGCATGAAAGGCCGTTGTGCTCCGCCAGCTCCCGCGCCTGTGCTCCTGCTGCATCCAGCAAGGACGGCGTCCGATAGGCCTGCAACCAGCCCTTCTTGCTGACGAGATCCTGCGCGCCGGCGAGGCGCATCCATGCATCGTGCTCGGACAGGCAGTGTTCGATGAGCCTGCCGTACGCCTGCGCGATCGGTCGGTATGTGTCCGGCGCCGAGTTGCTCCAGTAGCGGGCAAGCCATGGTGCGAGCCCCAACATCGCCGACAGATGGTAGTGCACATCGTTACCGCGCCCGAGCGCAACCTTGACGAGTGAGCGCCAGTCGCGCGGGAAGGCATAGGGCAGCAGCGCTTCGCGCTGGATGATGCCGGCATTCCCATACGAGGTTTCCCGGCAGGCGCTGCGGCGGTCCATCAAGGTGACTTGGTGGCCGCGCTGCCGCAACGCGAGGGCAGTGCTCACGCCCACCATACCGGCGCCTAGGACCAGGATTTCAGAGCTCATGAGTGTTCAGTGACTCGCCGATCGCGAGCAGTTACTACTTCAGTGCTGCGATGACGCTGATCTCGATCCGCGACGGAGCCAGCAGCCCGGTACACACTGTCGCCCTCACCGGGAGGGGCTCGGAGAAATGAGCCACATAGGCCGCGTTGAAGGCAGCGAAGTCCTCCTTGTGCGTCAGGAATGCAGTGGCGGACACCACGTCCGACAGCCCCAATCCCACGGTCGACAAGGTCGCGGCGATCCGCTCCAGCGTCAATCTGGTTTGCGCCTCGATTCCTTCGGGGATGCTGCCGTCAGCGGCCACCGGCACCTCTCCGGACAGGAACACGAGGTCGGCGGCGGTGCGGAATTTGGAGAATGGAAGGGCAGATGTAGTGCTCATGTGGCCATTTTCCGGGCTCGTTGGAGTGCCGTGGATGCAATATTCAGAAGCTACCGTTGCCAAAAAGGAAACCGATTGATCAATCCGGAGCCTGCAAGGCTTCGACGAGGTATTCGGTAAACGCTTTCACCGCATCCGGCAGATTGCGCCCAGCCATCGTTTGGACTTCGAGATGGCGTTCGTTCATCTCGCGGTCTCGCAGGGGGACTGCAACGATCGCTCCACGCTGGAGGCGGGTCCGGATCGAGGCCTCGCCGTAGAACGCAATGGCGTCGCAAGCCGCGACGTAACTCACTAGCGCATCGAACTGGTTGCTCTCCAGCGCGGCGGTGTATTGCAGGCCCTGGCGGCTGCAGCTGATCTCGAGCAACTGCCGCAACGAGGTGTCCTTGGGCGGAAGCGCGAGCGGATAGCCGACCACCTGCCTCAGCGAAACCTGACGCTGCCCAGCCAGCGGATGGCCGGGCGACATGACCGCGAGCACCGGGCTCGGGTGGCGCAGCTCGACGCGGATCCGCGCCTCGGGCACGCCGCTGAGCGTGATGCCGATGTCGGCCTCGCCGTCGCGGATCCTACGCGGGATGTCGCCCCTGGGGCACACCTCGAGGTGGAACTTGAAGCCCGGATAGCGAAGATGAAACCGCGCGATCAGCGTCGGGAGGAATTCGGACGCGAACCCGACCACGCTGACGAGGCGCACGCTGCCCGCCCGTAGACCGCGCAAGGAGCTGATCTCGCCGGTGACCCGCTCGATGTCCTGCTGCACTCGCTGCGCATGCGCCGCCAAGAGTTCGCCGGCGGCATTGGGCACCATCCCACGCGCTCGCCGCTCGAAAAGCAAGGTGTCCAGATCGGCTTCGAGGCGGGCAATCTGGCGGCTCACCGCCGAGGGCGCAACATTCAGTTTGAGCGCGGCCTCTTTCACCGAGCCGGTTCGCGCGACTTCGAGAAAGTAGCGCACAGCCGTTTCCTGCAACACCCTGCCCTGCATCCTGCCTCCTTGTTGTCGAATGCCGATTCGGCAACGAAAGATTCTAATGATTGCGCTTGTTATTGAGCCGGCATGAACGAACTTGAATCAGGCGGCATAGCGAACCGGGTCACCTTCGCCGACGCGCAGCTCGCTCGCGCACGGCGCGATCGCCGGCTGGTGGGGGCGTGGTTCGCGCCCGCGTGCTTGACCAGAGCATCTCAAGCGTCGCCTTGGCTTGCTCGAGGGCGTCAATCTGCTGAAGAGTTTTGAGTTCACCCGTACCTTGCGCGTGCGCGAAAAGAATGGGCATTGAGATGGAGGAGCGAATGAATGCCGGAGCTCGGCAATTGGTCGCCGAACTGTGTCCAGCACCCGCACCGTTGGCCACGGTTGCAGGCGGCGGCCTCGGCAAATCTGGGACCGACCATGCCTCTTGATCGCTGTGCAACGTTGAACTCGGCGGAGGGAAGCCTAGGCCCGAGGAGATTTCTTGTTGAGAATCAAAGGCTTACGGGCTGCGCGTTCAAAGTTAAACATTAAATTTGATGAAATTTCCGCTTAACTTTGAACGAACTCACGAACTGAGCTCCTCCAAGGTTGTCACGCTTGCTAACCCAGGAAAATCAACAGCTTACGAGCGCCGTTTTCAAGGTTGCACCGCCCACTTTTTCAAAGTTGTTGGTCGGGTCGCCAGCTGACATCCAACGACCGCTTTCGAGCACCTGTACCGTCCGCTGAAAGCCCGGTTCGGGCCCGTTGCCGTCATTCGAACGTTCACTCGATCACTTCGTCCGCGCTCAGCAGCACCATTTGCGGGATCTTGAGCCCGAGCGCCTTGGCGGCCTTCAGGTTGACGACCAGTTCGAGCTTGCTCACCTGTTCGAACGCGATCTCGCCCGGCTTCGTGCCCTTGAGGATCTTGTCGACCAGTGCGGCCGCGCGGTGGAACATCGCCGCGAAGTCGCCCTGGTACGAGACCACGCCCCAGGTTTCCAGGAAATCCTTGTGGCCCCAGACGGACGGCAGCCGGTATTTCAGGCACAGCTCGCCCAGCCTGGCGCGGTGGACGAAGAACGTGGGATYTGTGAGGATCGCGACGGCATCGACCCCGTCCCTGGCCATCGCTGCGAAGGCGGCGTCGAAGTCGTCCGGGCCGCGCGCTTCCAAGATCAGCACCGGCACCGCGAGCGTGCGTTCGTAGCTTGCAATGTCGTTCTCAATGCCGGTTCGCGTCGCGTTGTACGGATTGAAAAGCACCGCAAACTTGCGCGCCGACGGCACGATGTCTTTCAGCAACTGAAATCGCTTGGCGAGGATGCCCTTGAACGAGCCAGATATCCCGGTGATGTTGCCGCCGGGGCGGGCGATGCTGAGCGCAAGCCCGATTTGCACCGGGTCATCTGTCGCCACGGCCACTACCGGCAGCGTGCTGCTGGCTTGCTTGGCCAGCATTGGCGCGTGATTGCCGGTGGTGACGAGCACCTCGAGTTTGAGCCGCAGCAACTCGGCCAGCAACTCGGGCAGCCGCTCTTGCTTGCCATCGGCCCAGCGGAACTCGATCGTGAGGTTCTGCCCCTCGACATAGCCGAGTTCGCGCATGCCGCGTCGGAACGGTTCGACCATACCGTGCGTCGTGCTGGGACCAAGGCCAGCGCCGCTGAGAAAGCCGATCTTGACCTTGCGCGCCACGGGCTGCGCCAGCGTGGCCCACGGCGCCGCCACGAGCGCAACTGCGGTGCCGATGAGGGTTCGCCGCACATCTTTGGAACGAGCCGTCATCCAATGAAGCGTTCGCATGGCATACCCCCTTTCAGTTCCAGCCGCGCCGGTCGGACTGCGCGCCGCCTCAGTGAATCACGGGCAGGTCCGCGCAGCGACTCCGTGGGCTAGGCTACATCCGTTTGGTGCGCGCGGCGATAGATAGAGACGGCGCGCGCAGGCAGTCGGACGCCGAACGAGCGCTCAGACAGTCGCCGCGGCTGCAAGCCACTCACGCACAGTTTTCATGGTCCCTCGAATGACCGGTCCTGGCCCGGGAACGGCTGTTTGCTCATTTTGGCCGGCCGGGCGGTCAGTGCGCGCTTCATCATCGGTGGCTTGTTTGACTGCTGGGTTCGACGCGCTCGCCGCCCTTCCCTGCCCTACTTCGCCACGCTCGTGCCCGACGAAACCGAGCTCGGAGGCCGCTGTGACCGTCTTCCAATTGAATCAACAACTTACGCGCGCCGCCGTCAAAGTTAGACCGTAATCTTGATGGAATTTCCGTCAAACTTTGAACGAACTCACGAACTGAGTTCCTCCAAGGTTGTCGCACTTGGTAACCGAGGAAAATCAACAGCTTGCGAGCGCCACTTTCATAGTTGCGCCGCCCGCTTTTTCAAAGTTGTTGGCCAGGTCGGGAACACCGTTGTCAAAAGACCGCTTCCGGGCACTTTCGGCGTCCGCTGTAGGCCCGCAATGGGCCCACTTCGGACTTTCGAGCTGCCCGAAAGCCGATATTCGCCGGAGGAAGAGCAGCCGCTCAACGTGGTGTTTCAGTGTGGGCTTTCACCAGCCGGTGGTTCCGCAACCAGCTTGGCGCCGACATCCTTCAGCAGGCGCTTGAATTCGGGCGAATCCATGATGAGCGTTGCCGCTGCGGCGCGCAGGCGATCGACCGCCTCGGCGGGAAGCACGAACGACGTGGGCAGTTGATTCAGGTACTCGAATTCAGCCTTGTCCTTCAGCGCCGAGAACGATACGTCGATGGCATAAATCTCGGCGTTCGGGAGGCTCAATGCCGCGGCAACCGCAGGATCCTTGTTGGCCGCCATTGCCGCCGAGTTGCGGAGCAGGCGCGCCGTCTGCCACTGCTTGGCCGTGTCCTTCAGAAGCTCGACCGCTTCGAAGGAGAAGGCGTCGATCGGGGTGCCCGCCGATTTGAGCAGAATGTCCACGGTGCCTGGAGGACTCTCCGACTCGTCCCAGTTGGTCGGCGGCGAAGAGAGTGAGTTGACGATGAAAACAACGATCCTGCGGGTACTGTCGAGTGGCGTTGGCATACCTGCTTCGTGCAATGCTTGGACAACCTCCAGCCCATCGAGCACGGCACGCATGCCCACATTGTCCGAAACGCCGCCGTCGACGAGATGAAGGTACGGGCGATGGACGCCGTCGCCGAAAGCTTCCTCGGCCTTGAGCGAGCGGATGGCTCGTGCGGCGGGTCTCGGTGGATTGTCGGATCCGACGAACGGCTTTACCCAGGCCGGCTGGACCCGGATGCAAGTGCCGCCATAGTTGTTGATCGTGACTGGCGAGAGCACAACCGGTACGGCCGACGAGGCCGCAGCGGCGCGGGACAGCGGCACCGCGTTGAGGTCCGAGCAGATGACGTCGAAAAGGCGCTGCGTGAAGATGAAGCGGGAGCCGGTCGAAATATCCGTCGCTGACGCCAAGATGGTCGGGCCGTCGCCGCGGTTGAGATCGCCAAACGTAGCGCCGTTGAACAGGATTTCGTCGTACAACTGGGCCGCCAATTCGGAACGGCCCCAGCCGGTCGACCATAGATCGCCCCAGTACTTCGGGCTGAACACGCGGGCGGTGATCTCGCCCTGTACATCGCGTTTCAGGAAGCGCTGCTCGTAGTCCGCGAACAGCTTGTCACCATACAGGCCATAGGCGAGCGCGGTGAAACTGCCGCCGGACACGCCGGTAATGATGCTGACTGAGTCGAGCAAGCGGACTTTGTTGCCCTTCGGTCCGACGACCTCGGTCTTGCGAAGGAACTCCAAAACCCCGTAGGAAAAGGCGGCAGCACGCGTGCCGCCGCCCGAGAAGGCGAGGATGGTCAGGTTGTCCTTGTCCTTGTCTTTGGCTATGCCTGAGCGCGTCTCGAAGCTATACCCCGTTGTCGGGTCAGCCTGGGTGATGGGTGGATTGATCGGGCGCGAGGCGCAGCCGACCAGCATGGCAAGGAGCGCGGCAGCGAGGAGACGGAATCTGTGTGTGGGATTCATGATTTCTTTCGTTCCGCCGTCCACTAAGTTGGCATGCTCATTTCACCACGCCTTGATTTCCAGTCCCGCTCGACCGCGCTGGCTTGACAACACGACCATGCTTGCGGCAGGTCGTCAATCACTGGACAGCATGTCGCGGGCAATCGAATCTTGACGCAGATCATCGCGCCAGGCCACGCTTTCGATCTCTGCCGCAGGCCACATGGGTGATGAAAACCGTGGGCAAATGGTCACGGTCAAGTGCTCCTGTTTGCGCCTTGTGGATCCCTGGAGTGACCGCTTTCCAGCGAACTGGGAGGCAGCCATGATGGACCGCTCCTGGCCGTGTGCCGTCATGCGAACGGAACGACCGTGGCGTGGGCTAGGCCATGGCGTTCGAGGGCGGCGAGAGCCTTCTCGGAAGCGACCAGCGTCAGCCTCGAAAGAGCAAAATCATCCTTCGCCGGCTCGCCCTCAATCTTGAGCCACAAGAAGGTCGGCAGCCTGATGTCCGGATGAAGTTCGTCAAACTCGGGCGACGTTGAAACCTCGACCTCGTCGAAGCTCACTCCGCTGAGCGCCTGGTCGCGAATCGTCGCTGCAAGTTCCTCAGTGACCAGGAAGCATGGGGTGCTTTCAAGCAGCGCGTCTCCCATCCAGCCCTCGAAGACATAGTGCAGCCTCGTGACTTCAAACGGGACGGTCGAACGATTGATGTTGGTGTGTTCGCCGAGTCCGCCGGCAACTTCAGGCTCAACAGCGAAATACTTTTGCAAATTGACCTCTTCGAGCACGTTGTCCGAGGCCGTCTCAACGCCCGGAAACAGCCGACTGTAGCCAGCTCGCGAGCCGTTGGGAGGCAGGGTTGGAGGAAAACTGGGAGGCCGTGACGAACTTCCGCTTCTATGAGGACTTGTTTGTCAAGCGGTGTCGGTCAACATATCGATGGATGGTATTTCATGATGGCCTCTGCACTGCGTTGAGTCTACGGACAGGGCTTGGCTCGGGAGATGCATCCGGGCCCAAGGTCGGGGCGTGACGAGCGTTCGAGCCACTGCTCGGACGAGCTTCTATCCGTGCACGGTGTGGATGCCGTGCACCTCATGCAGCATGCGCTAAGCGCAATGGCAAACCCCAGTTACCGACACGCCCAATCTGTTTGGACGGTCACTGTGCAGTGACCCGCGGACGTTACGGGCGCGTCGACCTTTGACCATCAATGTGCTCCTTGCCTAACCGTGTGGGGGTTGGAATCGCTCGCGTTGCTTCACGCGCCGGCCGGCTTGAGCATCGCACCGGCCGGAATTTCCCCATGTTCGAGATACCGCCACAACGCGATGGCCAGGCGCCGTGCCAGCGCCACGATGCCCACGCGTCGCATGCGCTTGCCACTGCCGGCGAAGCGCCGGTTGAACCACTGCGTCAACGCGCTGTCGGGCTGCAGGCGCAGCCATCCCCAGGCGAGCTCTACCAGTAACGCCCGGGCTCGCTTGTTGCCCGCCTTGCTGATGCCTTGCTCTATCTTGCTGCCGCCGCTGTCGTAGGGCGTGGGCACCAGACCCAGGCAGCCAGCCAGTTCGCGCCGGTTGGCGAAGCGCCGCCAGCCGAAGAGCTCCTTGTCCAGCACCCAGGCTGTCTTGAGACCGATGGCGCGCAGCTGAGTCAGGTGCACCACCACCGGCTGCTTGCCAGTTTCGACCTCCAGACGCCGTTCAGCTTCCAACGCCTTCACCTGCTGCTTGACCAGCGACAGCCGTGCGCTCTGGCGTTCGATTTCGGCACGCAACACGGGCGGCACCTCCTCGCGATGACGCGCCCACCAGCTTGCCCAATCACGCCCGCCGATGACGACGTTCGGGCGCAGGTTGTGCAGCACGARCAGCGAGCCAATGCGGTTCATGTGTGCGGTGCGCTCCGTGGTCAGCCGGGCGAGCTCGCGATGCGTGCGGCGCGCATCTTCGTCCTCGGGTGTCGGTTCGCGCAGCACCGACCAGACGCGTTCGCCACCGTGGTGGCGCAGCAGCATCGCCAGCAGCTTGTCGCCGTCGAGGCGGTCGGTCTTGGCCCGCCTGGCACGTCGGTTCACCTCGATGCTGGCGGCGTCGACCACGATGTTGTCGACGCCTTGCTGAACCAACCAGCGGTGCAGCCACCAGCCATCGCGCCCGGCCTCGTAGCAGGAATGCGCCTTGCACTGCGGTTTGAGCTTGCAGCGGTCCGCCGCCTTGCGGATGCAATCGACGACCGCTGTCGTGTCGCCCGCGTCCACGTTGTAGTGGCTCGGCCCGCGGCAGCCGTTGCTGACCGTCACCTTCCACTTCTTGTCGCCCAACTCGAAGCTGATGTACAGCTCGTCGGCCTTCGCCGTATTCTTGCCCGGTAGGACTGTCTGGGTCGTCATTTCCGTCTCCTTGCCTAGAGGTTGGAAATCCCGTTCTAGCTAAACGGGGATGACTCGGGTAGTCCTACATAGCATCTGTTGGCCGCATCCTGCCGTAGCGCTCTCTGTCCGCTCATTCCCTGACGGTCGCCCTGAACGCCTCGTAGGTCTTCCACCCAGGGTCTGGTTCAGAACGCAGTTCGAGCGGGAGGCCAGGCATCGACTCCCGCGCTCGACGCAAGCGAGCGGCGAAGTCTTGGTCCGATTGCACGTAGTAGACCCACCGTCTCAGATTGTTGCCCGTCGAAACCAGCGCTAGCGTCGCCGAGCGGCCTCCGCCAGCCGCCTCCAAAGCGTCCTCCATCGCGTCCATACGCTGCCGTTCAGCAGTGGCCGGCATGCCGCGTGCTCCCTCATATTTCCAGGCGATGACGAATTTGTCGGGTTGGGCCGCCTTGTCAAAGCCAGGCGGCAGTTCTTTGAGGAAGCGATACACGATGACGCGGTCGCTCTCGGGGTTCCTCGCGGTCGCCGTCGCCCACGTCTGGGCGGCGGAAGCCGCTGCCATGGCGAGAGCCGCAGCCCCAACAAATAGGCTAAGTTTCATGAATTGGGAGGAGCAACGGTATGTCTGGTCTTGCGTTTGGCGGCGGTCATCCTAGACTGTACCGAGGTCGTCGATAAGGCTCTGAAAATCAGACCAATCATCGTCTCTATAGAACGTTATCTCAATCGGATACTTGGGGTGTTTTTTAAGCCGGTCGTTCAGTTCGGTCATAAATTCAGCTTGATTGGCTATGTAGAACACAAACTCTCTCAGCCCGTCACCAATGCGGCGATATGCCTCGAAACAAAAGCCAGGCCTTTCAATTTCCCCGAGTACATCTTCAAGCGCCATCATTCCTTCATTTGAGGCAGTATCTGGCATTCCACTATTTATAGACCCGTCGTACGGCCAACTAAGAACCGTAAGCCAGGGTGAATGGAGACTTTCCTCTTCTGGAGGCATTTCTGGAACGAATGTCCAGAAAATTCGGAGACCATCTTTTTTGGTTTCGACTATTATTCCAGAGGGAGATGAATTGGTCATTACGGTTCGGCGGGTCGTTCGAATTGCAGCTGGCTGAGGGGTTCGGTCGATGTTGAATGTCGGCTGGGCCGAATTCTGACCTAGCCGACGGAAAAGTTACGTCTGCACCAACTCCCACTCAGGGGGCCTACATCTAGCCATGCTTCGAATTGGGTCCAGAGATTCCGCCAAGCCTTCCTGCGCCTGCCCTTGAACGATATATACAGCAAGTGGATCGGTCCACCCGCGGATCATCAAGACAGCGCGGTCGTTTGTCCCAAAGATGCGGGCAGGCTCTCCCAGCGCCTGTTCGCTGATATAGAGCTGATCCCTTCCGGCGAGGCCCGACAACCGAGCGGCGAGATTGGGCACGTTGCCTACGAGATCGAACCTGCCGCGCTCGACGTCTCCCCGCTCGAGATACGCAACGCCCGCATGAATTCCAGAGTGCAATGCCACCGAGGGCACTCCTAGCTCACCCGGGCAAATCACCATCTCGCGCGCGGCGGCGTGAAGCTCGAGCGCGCAAACGGCGGCGCGAAGACCATCGTCCGGGAGGGACTCGGGGAAACCGAAAAACGCGAGGACCCCATCCCCTTGCAGTCGGGCGATGTGCCCCCCGTTCCTTGCCACAATGCCGCGACAGAGGCCACGCAGATCGCGGAGCATCTCAACGTACTGATCTGACTCCATGCCTCCGCCCAGGCGAACCGATTCCGCCAAGTCGGAGAAGAGGATGGTCAGATGCCGGTATCCGCCTCCTGATTTGCCGTCTTTCCGGGCCTTGCGGTGACACGCGTGGTTCGCGAATCCGTGCATGGATCCGTACTCGGCTGCCGCCTGTGCGCTTTCAGGTGCCCGCGCTTTCAAGGAATGGAGGAGGAATGGCTGCCGCGGGATGCCAGACAGTGGGTGCGTTGTCGGGGTGAAGAGGGGTTCCATGTCAGCCTCCAGCCGCGCTTCGCTCGAACTGATCTGCTAGGTTTGCCTCCGTTGCGCCACGGCGAACGGATCGGGCGGCCAGGGAGGTCGGCACCGGACCATCTGGATATTGGATGCGGCGCGACACAAAGTGGGATAGTCTCGACTTTTTCACGTGAGCCTCCTGCTTGATTGGGCATCTAGAGCTTCCGGCCGAGACCCGGAAAAGTCCTGGAGAGCTCCTGAAAAATTACCGAAAAAATTCCGATCTGGGCACGTGTGGCGCTGTGATCCCGCCTTTCGATAGGAGGCTGTCGTGGACCTCGCATTCGGCAAGAGACAGATTGATGCAAAGAAGCTTGCGCTCTCTGGATTTGTCCTTGATTTGGAGCGAGGGGAGCTGCTGACAGCGGACGGGCGCGTCGCCGAGCTGCGCAATCAGTCGCTGCAGATCCTGATGGTCCTTGGTTCGCGCGCGAATCAAGTGGTCGGCAAGGACGAGTTGATGTCCCGCGTCTGGCCACAGGTGGTGGTCGGCGAGGATTCGCTGGTCCAGGCAATAGCCGACATTCGAAGGACGTTGGACGATCGTGAGCATCGTCTCGTGCGTACCTTGGCGCGGCGCGGATACATGTTGGTCCCCGACGCCCCCGTCGTCAGCTATCCCGAGCCGGCGGGTTCCAGCGTCGGTTTTTCCGCCGCGCCGGCCGCGGAGGCGAAGACCGATTCAGCACCTCCAGTCGGAATTGGCGGCGCCATGCGTGGCCACTGGCCCGCCGCGACCGCGGTTTCGGTCCTCCTTGTTGCGCTGATCGGCGGAATTGCAGTGACCCCGTCCCCGACGCGCCCTGATTCGGAATCGAGGCGCAGCACTGAGACTTCGCCAGTTACCTCGCCGGTTACCTCGCCGGTTACCTCGATGGTGCTCTTGCCCCTGGAGAATCTTGGAGGCCCTGCGGACGACAACTGGTTTGCCTTCGGACTGACTGCCGAGCTCACGATGGCCTTGGGACGCTTGGATGGCACGCTCGTGATCGGGCGGGAAACGGCGAGAAAGTATTACGGCAAGGCCGTCGATCCGCGCGAAGTCGCCCGCGAACTCGGTGTCCGGTATGTTTTGCGCGGTGCAACACGTCGCGACGGCGATCAGGTTCGCTTGAGCATGGAGCTGGTCGAGGGTGAAACGGGCGTGATGCGGTGGACCCAGGATTTCGACATTGAGCGAGCAGATCTGGGAGGCTCGTTGGACGACGTGGCATTTCGTGTTGGCAGAGCGCTCCTTCTCCAGTTTGGGCAGTTAAGCGGCGAGCGCGTCGCGCGCTTGAAACCTGACCAGGTGGCTGCGGACGATCTGGCGATGCAGGGGTTTGGTATTGCGCTGCGCTACATAGGCGAGGAAAACTATGCCCAGGCCAGGAGCCTTTTCGAGCAGGCCGTTGCCAAGGATCCGAACTCGGTTCATGCGCTTGCCGGCGTTAGTCTTGTAAATAGCGCCGGGGTTTCCCTTGGCTACTTCCAGGACAAAGCTGCCGCCATGCGCCGAGCCGAAGAGGCCATGGACCGGCTTGAGCAGATCGATCCCAATCAGCATCTTGCATTGTTAGCCAAGGCCAGCTTGATGAGTTCGAAGGGGGATTGGCCTGGGCTGCTAGTCGTATCGGAGACTCTGGTGAAGCGCCAGCCCAATGATCCGACGGCCCACCAACATCGATGTGTCGCTCTTCAGAGGATTGGGCGATTCGAGGAGAGCGCTGGTCACTGTCTAACGGCGATACGAATCAGCCCCCTCGACGCACGCGTGGCGATTTGGTGGGGCCAAGTCGGGTTGGATCAGTTCATGCTCGGGCGGTACACGGCCGCGGCCGAAAGCGCCCAGCGCTCGGTGAGTGCGAACGCCAAGCTGCCCCTATACGAGACGCTGCTGGCAGCGTCACTTGTGCGGAACGGACAAATGTCAGACGCCAAACGTMTTGTGCAAGGCCAACTGGCGCGCAATCCGAAGCTTGATGGATCCGGCATCATCGCGCTCATGCGAGACGGGAGCCCGGCCTTCGTCGAGGGCCGCGATCGATTGATCGCCAGCGCGCGAGAGGCTGGTTTTCCTTGAGCGTGTCGGACCCAGAGCGGCAAGGAGCGCGTGGTGTGACTGCAATTGCTTCGATGAAGCGCGTACTACAAGGCGGGTGGGGTCGTCGCGGAACGCTCTCGCGTTGTCTGTTCTTCGTCGCGAAGGTGCTTGCGCAGCACAGTACGCACCTGAGCATCGCTTCCCATGCCGAACGGTCAGCTTCGCGAGTGCATTCTGTGCTACTGCACCTAGGCGGTGTTGCAGCTGGGCAGTGGTGCTCCGCACGGCCCAGTGAATGGCCGAGGGCGGCCGGCCAAAGGTTACGGCTGGAATCTACCAAGTTGATGGCCGGTGACCACGTGTACTGCCCTGACGTAGGTCGATTCCTTGTTGCCGTGACGTACTCAGGGTTGGCGCTGAGGTCCGCCACGCGGCTGACCAGGTCATCATTTTTCCCGAAGGGGCAGTCCACCTGAATTCGAACCGTCTGCCCGAGCGTTTCCGGGTATTTCCCTGTTAGCTGCCCATCAATAGATGCATCCACGGCGCTGAACACCCGGTCCTGAATCGCTCAATCGGGCACGCCTCTCATCAACTCGGTGGGGCTTACGACGACAATCGTCACGCTTCGCATGTTTTCTAGCTGAATTGAGGGTTCACGTTGGACGACCGCTTTGGCCGATGGCTGTCGTAGCTCGGCGCGTCAGCGCAACGAGATGCTGTAGCAAAGCCGGTCGGTTCGTTTCGCAATTCGTTCGTAAAACGCGATGGCTCGTGCATTTGATTCGCGGACACGCCAATGGACCGCAGGGGAGCCACGTTCTCGCGCGATAGCGRCCACCTTGTTGACCAAGAGTTCGGACAATCCGAGCCCACGAGCGTGGGGAGCGACATATAAGTCTTGCAAATAGCACGGTTCGGCGACGTCCCAGGTGGATGGTTCGAAGTAGAAGTGTGCGAAGCCCAACGGTTGGTCCGACAAAGCCACGACCCCTTGAAGAGCTGACGTCGGGGATGTAAGCCGCTCGAACGTTGTCTTATGCAGCGGCAGGTTTGGGTCGGTGATGTAAGGCTGGACATAGTCGAACCAGAGAGGGAACCACTCTGGAAAAGTCAGGTCGGGAATTTGGACTATTGAAGGTGCCACGTTGGCTTGCCCGACTGAGGGTTTTGAGAGCATTTCTTACAACGTCCGCTGCTCGCCCGCCTGTAGCCTGTCGGCAAGGTCGCCGACCTTGGGGTGTTCGCGAACTGGGCGTCATCGGCGAAGGTCTGGTGTTGGCCGGGAGCGTGATTCCGAAGCCGCTCCAGGGAAGCTGCCCTTCGGTGATCGCTGGGCAATCCGCACGCCCTTCGCAACGCGAGCACGAAGTCCTCACGGTGATTCCTATCGACAACTGCCCGCGGCTACGTTGGGCCGGCCAGGGAGTCGGCCCGAGCATCCCTTCGGCACACGAGCAGGATCTCGTCGACCTCGTCTGTTGCGATCATTCCATGGCCGAGCTGCAGCTCCTTCTGGAATCGCAATCCGAACGGCATGAACACCCGTTTGTACGCGCACATGGCCAGCTCACGATGATGCGAGAGCCACCACATGCCGATGTCGACTAAGCGCGACGAGCGCGGCTTCATCCCGAACACCGCGCTGCGCTCCACAACGAGGTGGTGCTGCGCCAGCTTTGCGAGCAGGCACGGCGGCTCGTAGCGCCGCTTGTGGCCTACGAAATCATCGAACGAGGTCCAAAGCGAGGGGTGCAGTGGCGTCGAGATCAGGATAGCCGCACCTGACTTCGCAACCCGCGATAGCTCTGACAGTGCGCCGTCCCCGTCGTCGACATGCTCGATGATATCGAGTGTCTCAGGCCGGGCCCAACCTCGAGCCGTCGTCCGGACTCGGGTAGCAGGGATCGCACGAGCGGCCAAGTATTGAACCGTTGAGGCTCGACGAGGCGAGCACCGGACCAGAGCAAGTCGTAGAAGCGGCGATTCTGGTCGAGAAGCTCGCTCGCGCTGCGCGTCTGCGAAGGCSTTGGCTGCATCGTTCCGCCAGTGTAGCAGTGGCCAAATSACGGCTCCACCCAACCCGGCAGCTYCGCTTCATCCCCCGATGGCGCTGCGCCTGCTCCAGCACGCCGGCATTGAAGTCGCTGGGGTTCATGAAGGGAACCAGCACCGTGATGTGGGCAGGGACGCCAAGGTTCGATGTCGCATCGAGGCGCTCACGCAGCGCTCCCACCAGGGATTCGGCGCCGGGGACCTTCACGATAAAGGCGGATATGGCCACGGTCGTCATCGTACGGGCACTTCGTTTGCACAGCCGCTTCTGGCCGACAGTTCCAGTTCGTAGTTCGGGCTCGAAGGTCGGCTCACGCTGCGTACTCGACCTTGCTTGTGAGAAATCGAGGGCCTGCAGGGCCGGGCTGTCTCAGTTGAAGGAAATGTGCGTGGTCTGATGGCGAGGGTCCTCTCGCATTCGCGCGAACCATCCGAGGACCTCAAAGAAGATCCCCGAGGCACTGCCTCGGGGAAAATCCACCAAGTTAGGGTGGAGGAGACAATCGGCGCACCAGA
>NZ_JBFUCJ010000108.1:0-24765 GCF_056405295.1 Variovorax sp. P1_H2
ATGTTCTCGGCCCAGCGCTCAACCAGTTCTTCGTCGCTCAGCTTGTAGGCGTGCTTGAGGTACAGCAGGCTGGCCATCAGGCGCATGGGAAGGCGTGGGCGGCCGGCTGCGGCGACACCGGCGCCAGCGGCGGCTGGTGGCGACTTGTCGCGACAAGTCGTATCTGTCACCGGCGTCGGAGCGGCTGATTGAGGGCTCGCAGAGCAGCAGACACGGTGACGTGACACATTTGTATCGCGACGCCCCGCCTGTAGCCCCTTGCTGTACCACCCGCTGCCAACCCCCTCCCCACCGCTCCCACCAATCCGTAGCCGAATCAAGCACTTGCCGCGTGGCACAGCCCTTGCAGATGCGTGGACTCAGCCACGAGGAGTCGCCAATGCTGACCATCGAGTACGGTGCTGCCCTGAGGACACGCGCGCTGTCGGCGGGCGTGCCGTGGATCACCCCGCTGCACGACCCGCTGGACAAGCGGCACAGCGACCTGAGCTTCAGCGTGGATACCGGCGGCCGTGCGCGCTTCCGCGTGCTGGTCGCCCGCGACAGGGCGCTGTTCGCACCCGAGCAGGCGGGTGCGCGCAATGCCTCCAACTTCTACGACAGTCAGCGCGAAGGGCTGCTGGCCTTCGACGGGCCGCCCTGCTTCTACCTCGTCCCGCGTACCGCCCTGCACCCGATGCTGCCGGCGCCGCGGCTGTACTACACGCTGATTGCGTATGCCGATGACAACGGCACCGGCGCGGCCTATTCGCACCCACCGGAGTCGCTGCCGCGCGAAGCACCCTCGGTGACCATAGCCACCGGCCTGAACGGGTCGCTCGGCCTGATGTTCGGCACGCCGGTGGGCCTGCTGCTGCGCGTGGAGTCCGCACCGGCCTGGGAACAGGCTTTCGACGACACCGGCGAGGACCTGGGTGGCAGCAGCGTGCCCGAGGCCGTCGGCCTGGCTGCCGACGACGGCGACGACCTGCGCGCCCCCTCGGCCGACCAGGTCGCCGCGGCATACGAGGATGCGGACGAGTACGACGCGGTCGAAGAGTCCTATGCGGCGATCGACCACGACTACGACGACGGCTACTCCAATCCAGCCTCCGCCGAAGCGCTGGTCGACGAGCTGCCCACCCCGGTCCACGCGTACGAGGAGGACGGCGAGGACTACGCCGAATCCTCCGCGGCCGCCTACGGGCAGCGCGATGACGACGACGGCTACGACGACGGCTTCGGCGCGCCGCAATCCCTCGCCCAGTCCGACCGGGAGCCCGCGCAGGTGCACGCGTACGAGGAACAGGCCGAGGACCGGCAGGACACTGAACCCTATCGCGCCGAGCACGAGAACGCCCAGGGGTACGCCTACGACGCCGTGCATGACGCCGTCCCCGAGATGCTGCCCGACGAGGACGCCGACGGTGCCCACGTCGCGCAGGCCGGGGAACACGACGAGGACGAGGTGGCGATCGAAGCGTCGGCCCAGGCTTATGCGGACGGCTATGCCGCCGGCGCCGCCGAGGCTGCGCGCGTGCCCTTCGACATCGCCGCATGCAAGACCATCCTCGCGCGGATCCTGCCGTTCGAATCGGGCAAGGAAGGCTTTGCCCGCGTGGTCGACGACGGCGAGTTCACCGGCCGCTTCGGCACCACGCACCCGGCCTACCAGCGCTTCCACCTGGGGCTCACTTTCGGCGGCTTCCCCTTCGTGCAGGAGCACGGCACGCTCGGGCAGCTGCTGGTGTTGATGCGCGAGCGCGACCGGCCCACCTTCGACAACCTGTTCCCCGACGGCGACGCCCTGGTCGCCGTGACCACGGCGGCCGATGGCGCGCGGGCCTGGCAGTCCGGCGACGGTTTCTCGCAGCGGCTGCGGCCCGTCGGCGGGCAACGCCTGTGGCAGGAGCCTTGGCTGGCCCGGTTCCGGCGCGCCGGACAGCATCCGCCGTTCCAGGCCGCGCAGAACGAGCTCGCCGCCGGCTTGTATGTGCAACCGATGATCGGCGTCTGCCGGCAGATCGGGCTCGACTCCGAGCAGGGTCTGGCGATGGCGATCGACCGCGCGGTCCAGATGGGCGCCGAAGGCGCACTGGCCTGGCTGTTGGAATGCGCCACGCCGGTGGAGACCACCGCGATGAAGCAGGCGGCGCTGGCCCGGCTCGGCGCCGCGGACCTGCAGTCCTTCCAGGCGGCCCAGAAGCTGCCGCCCACCGGCGTGTGGGACGTGGCGACGCATGCCGCGCTGATCGCCGCGATGCGCGCGAGCGCCAACAGCGCCTCGCCGGTGCTGGGGCGTGACGAGATCGTGGCGGCCATGCTGCGCCATGCGCAGGGCACGCCGTGGGCCGATCGCATCAAGCGCATCCGCGACGGGTCTTCGCCCGATCGCCTGTTCCAGCTCTGAGCGCGCCCCGCGACCATCGCCATGCGCGCCGCCGCCTCCACCATCGCCCCGCTGTCCGGCCACGAGATCGCTGCCGTGCAGCAGCTGCGGCAGGTCCTGGACCGGGCGCCGGCCTACCACGCGCTGAACCATGAGTCCCGGCGCGAGTTCGACCGCTCGCTCGCGCGCATCCAGCAGGCGCTGGCATCGGCTTCCGGTCCTGGCGGGGCGAACCGCCTGGCCGGGCAGATGGCGCCCGACCTGCGCTCGCAACTTTCGCCCGGGGGTGACCAGTCGGGTTTCGGCTCGCTGTCGCCATCGACCCAGACATTGCCCGGCGCCTCGCACGCACCGGCGCCGGCTCCCGCGCCCGCGGGCACCGGCCCGGTGGGACGGGTCGGCGAGGTGGCGCGGGCCACGCTCAACGCGATCGATTTCCCGACCTTCGTCGCGTCGCTAATCCAGGGCACCTTCCAGGCGATCGTCGATGCCTCGATCCAGCAGATGGAGGCGTATGCGGAGCTGCTGAAGAACGTGGCCGGCACGGTCGACCGCTTCATGGGCGACAACGTGTCCGACGGTCAGGCCAAGGACTACCTGGCCGACCAGTACAGCGGCGTGCTGGGGCGCGACACCAGCGGCGGCGCCGCGAAGATGGTGGTGCGCCAGACCTCGGGCGAGCTGCCCAGCTTCTTCAAGGACCTCGGGCTGGACACGCCCGACCAGCTGACCGATCAGAACATCAACGAAGTGGTGGTGCCCGCCACGCGGCGGCAGATGGCGGAGCGGCGGCAGCAGACGCTGGCGACGATGGTGCTCATGGGCATCAACCGGGTGGTCGTCAAGGACGGCGAGGTCAGCGCCAAGCTGATGTTCCACATCGACGCCACCGAATCGAGCAACATCAAGTTTGATCAGAACAAGGTCACCAGCGGCAACATGAGCGGCACGGCCGGCCGCAACCCCTTCGGCGCGACGAGCGTGATGGTCAACACGACCAGCCTGAACGCGCAGAGCGCGATCAACGTGCGCGCCGACCTCACCGGCCAGGTCACCGTGCGCTTCGCTAGCGAGACCTTCCCGCTGGAGCGCTTCGCCGATTCGGCGGCCATCCAGTTGATCAACAACAACGCCAAGGTGCCGGCACCCGCGGCGCCGGCCGTGGTCGTGCCGGGAACGCCCGGAGCACCGACCGCGCCCGGGGCCCCGCCCGCCCTGCCCGCACCGGTGGCAGTCGCGCCGGTCGCACCCAAACCCATTGCCCAAGGCCTGGCGCTCGCCGCCGACCCGTGGGCCCCTGTCGGAGTCCCGTCATGAAGACCGAACTCGCCGACACACTGCTGCAGCTGTTCGAAGGCGTCGCGACGCCCGCGGAAAGCGGCCTGGTGGTGACCTCGGTGGACGTCGACATGCCGGTGGAAATCACCGCCGCCATGCGCGGCTCCGACCTCGTGTTCCTGGCACAGGCGCCCCATTCGCGCTGGCAGGCGGGCTTCCTGCCGCCGGTGCAGCGCCTGGGCGCCAAGCTGGTCCTGGAGGAGTGATGACTTGGCCGATCGCAACGCGTCCGCCGTCGCCGGTTTCATGGTCGAGGACTTCATCACCTCGATCACGACCCAGCTCGATCGCGTGCAGGACGCCCTGCGCGTCAAGTCCGTCAACCGTCCTCTCACCTACGCACTGAAGGAGCTGCACCTGGAACTCAAGGTGTTCGTCGACATGGATGCCCAAGGACACGTGATGCTGCGCGCCGCCGGCCCCAACGAGGCCGGCGCCAGCACGCTCGCCATGGACTTCACCACGATCACCAAGCCGATGATCGAGGAGAACACGATCTCGCTGGCGGCCACCCGCTCGACCCCGCTGGACAACCTGGGCCTGAAGCCCGAGGAGCAGATGCGGCTGGAGCGCCTGGGCGTGACCAACCTCGCCCAGCTCGATCGCCTGAACGGCAGCACCGGCGTGAGCACGGTGGCCCGCATGGCCGCGATGCCGGTGGAGCGGCTGCGGCAGGCGCTGATGGCGGGGCGTCCGCAACTCGGTCCGGCGACCGCGCCGGCGCCACGGCCACCGGCGGCGGCGCCCCGTCCGCCCGTCGTGTTGCCGCGCCCGCCCGTGTTCACCCCCCGACCGATCCCGGCGCGCCCGCTGCCCTCCACCGTGCTGCGCCCGAAACTCGGCCAACTCCTCGCCGACGAGGGCGGGCCCGAGCCGCAGGCGCTGGCCGCCGACGCTACCGCCGTCGCCTCGGGCGTGCTGGAAGTGGCGCCCGGCACCCGGCGCCTCACGCTGCCGGGCCGCAACCTGCAGCACGAGGCCTATCCTCTGGCCGTGCGCCTGAACGGCGAGGCGCTGGAAATCGACGAGCTCGACGACGACCGCCTGGTGGTGCTGCTGCCGCACGGCTTCGAGCCGGGGGCGCTGGAGGTAAGCCTGGGCGACGAGCCGCCGCATTGCTTCGCGCTGGTCCATCCGCTACACCTGGCGCCCGAGCAGGCGACGGGCGACGACCCGTGGACACCCGCCGGAGCCAGGTGGCCATCATGAAGCGCGACGGCTTCCTCACGCTCACGCTGCGCACCGGCGTCGCCGCGGCGGCGGTACCCGCGCACCTGGACTGCCTGTCCGGCGCCGGCCGGCCGAGTCCGGTGCTGGATGGCGGCCGCATCGATGCGCTGGTGCGCCAGCAGGCCGATGGCGCGCGTTTCCGCCGCATCTTCCACGCCCGGCGCTCGCTCGGCCGGCCCGGCGAGCACCACGTCGGCTTCGACGACCTGGAAGAGGCCCTGGGCCTCTCGCGCAGCTATCAGGTGCAACTGGGCAATCCGGACGCGGCCGTGCGCGTGCGCGAGTCGCTGCGCGATCTCGGCTCGGTGGAACAGTGCCAGCTGCAGACTCTGGCCGTCGCTCCGCTCGACGCCGCAGCGCCGCCCGCCCGCGCCCGCCGGATCCTGACCCGCGACGAGGTGCTGGAACCGCAACGCCGCATCCGCGCCGTCGAGGCGCTGGCCCGCGAGACGGGCGATGCGTCGATCACCGTCGCCGTCGTCGACACGGGAGTGGTGGTCGGCCACCCCGAATTCCAACGCCGCTGCCTCGCCGGCTACGACACGGTCGATCTCGGCCTCGGGCGGCTGAACGAGTCGACCCGGCTGGTCGGCGACTCGCGCGGCTGGGACTACAACCCCTACGACGAGGTCGGCCACGGCTGCCTGGTCGCCGGCATCATCGGCGCGCAGGGCTTCCGGGTGCCGCGCGGCCTCTGCGGGCTGTGCATGCTGCTGCCGGTCCGCGTCCTCGCCGCTGCCCGGCGGGACGGCGCCAGCGGCCGCCTGATGGGCGTCGGTGCGCTGCCCGACATCGACGCCGGCATCAAAGTCGCCGTCGACTTGGGCGCGACGGTCATCAACATGAGCCTGGGCTCCGCGGTCGATGCGCAGGACGCGCACGCCGCGCCGCCGCACCGCGCCGTGGTGCGATATGCGGTTGCGCGCGGCTGCGTGCTGGTGGCCGCGGCCGGCAACAGCGGCCAGCGCCAGATGTTCTATCCGGCCGCATTGCCGGAGGTGATCGCCGTCGGGTCCGTCGACGCGCTCGGCCATCGCTCCCGCTTCAGCACCTGGGGCCCGCAGGTCGCCTTGTGCGCGCCCGGCGAGGGCGTGGCCGGCGTGGGCCGCCACGGCTACCAGACCAGTTCCGGAACGTCGTTCGCATCGCCCTTCGTGGCCGGGACGGCGGCGCTGCTGGTGGCGCGGGCGCGCCGGCGCGGCCAGCCGCTGGACGCCGCCCGCGTGCGCGGCCTGCTGTGCGGCAGCGCCCGCCCGCTGCCGGGAGGCGCGAGCGAGGAAACCGGTGCCGGCCTGCTGGATTGCATGGCCGCGATCGAGGCCCTGGATGCCTCGCATGCCAAGACGAGGTGAACCATGGTGACGAAGTCGACCCATAGTGACGAACAGAACGCGTGGACATTGCTGCTCGATTCGGTGGCGCGCCTGTCCGCGGCCGATCGCTCCAAGGCCATCCGCGACCTGCAGGAGGCACTGGGCACCGCGGACAACGACATCGCGGACCTGCTGCTGAACCCGCTTGGAAAGGGCCTGCCTGCCGGCGGCGCCGTCGCCGCTGCGCGCGCGACCAGCGGGCCCGCACCGCCCGACTACATCGCCTCGCTCGCCAGCCTGCTGCGGCGGGCCATCGAACTCCATCCGTTGCTGGAGCTGTCCGAGGCCGGGCTCAAGGCCCTGCCGGCAACGCTCGGGCGGCGCCCCTTCGCTTCGCTCCGGCCGCTCGTCGGGCCGGCCCTGCGCGTCGTCATCGACCGACCGACCGACGCCGACGTTCGCCTGCTGGTCCAGTTCCTCAAGGAGATTTCCATGGCCTCTACCTTCTTCGTCGACCCGAGCTCGATCCCCCTGTTCCAGGACCCCAACACCAGCGCCGCGCTGATCAAGGCGCTCACCGACAAGGTGACCAGCGAGCTGCAGCTCACCTTCGGCGCCTCGGCAGCGCAGGCCGACGTGACGACAGTCCCGTCGGCCGCGGCGGTGCTGGGCATGGTGCTGCTGGACGGCGAGGCCGATGCCAACTCCGCCAGCCTGCGCACGGCGATGCAGCGGGCCTGGCTCGAATCGATCGGCGAAATGCCCGCCATCGGCATCCCGCCCAACGACAAGGTGCCGCTGTCCACGGTCTATACCTTCATCGCCGGCACGCTGCCCAAGTTCAAGGGCGGCAGCACCAACATCGCGCATCAGGAGTTCGCGTTCGTGGCCCGCAGCGTGATCGCCAACGGCCAGAGCATCAAGTTCGGCCATCCGGACTTCGAGTCTGCGATCCGCATCGCGCTGGACCAGTACGTGCAGACGCGCGCCACCRGCGACTCGCTGAGCCTGCCCCCCGGCACACTGCCCGGCGGCACGCAGAACGCCGGCGGCGACGCCGACCTCAACAGCGACAACATCCGTGTGATCGGCCTGGTGTACCCCCTGGCGCTGCTGGAAAAGGCGCTGCCCCTGCGCGTCGCCGACCGCGTCGCGGAGCTGTTCATGAATGGCCTTCTGCCCTTCGGCCAGGGCGCCGCCGGCAAGGCACTCGACGACTACTACTGGGAGACCGAGGACCGCCTGAACGAGGCGCAGCGCCGCTCCCAGTACGCCCGGATGATCGGCATGCCGGGCGGCGAAGTGTCCAAGGAAGTGGCGCCGAACAAGAACTTCGAGCAGCTGTTCCTGCGCTTCATCTCCGCAGTCTCGGAGTTCACGCGCCAGCGCGAGGTGGACCGCATGTTCACCACCCGCACCTCGATCCTCGCGACCACCGACGAACAGGTCCGCAAGTGCGCCTTCGAGGTGGCGCAGAACGCGTCGCTCTATGCCTGGGGCGGCAGCTTCCACATCGCCGCGCGCATCAATCGCCACCTGCAGCGCGCCATCGAGATCCTGAACCAGCCGCCGGTCCTGCGCGTCTATGCCGCGAGCAACCACTGGCAGGTGATCGAGCGGGTCGCCCAGCAGGATTTCGGCGCCGCGCCCAACTGGGCGAAGTACAGCACGATGGCGCAGGCGGCCAGCCGCATCTTCGACGTGCTGGCGCGTAACACGCCGGCGCTGTCGGCCAGCGCCAGCGGGGTGCCGTTCCTGTTCGATCCGGCGCTCGCGACCAACACGGGCGGCGGCTCCACGATCAGCACCACGTCGTCGCGGCCACCCAGCGGCCTGAGCCCGGCGGACACCAACCAGATCCTGACCAGCGTGCAGCTCTGGCTGGCCGTCAATGGCGTGCGCGACGACCAGGTCAAGCAGTATGCGCAGCCGGTGGAAATGACCACGGTGCCCAGCATCCCCACCCTGCCCGGCAGCCCCGGCGGCGGCGACACCTCGGGCCTCGAAGTGCTGAACAAGCTCAAGCAGCTCACCGCCAGCGGCACGCCCAACCCGGACCAGGTGCAGCAGCTGCTGTCCTCCCTGCATTGAAGGAGCACCGCCGTGAAGCCCAGAGACACCCTCGCCTTGCGGGCGCGGCGGCTGCTGTCGCAGTCGGCACGCCAGCTGGGCACCGCGGACCCACTCGATGACGTGGGCGAGGCGATCGACGAGCAGCTCGACGTGCCCTATGGCGAGCCCACCGACGACGCGCCGCTGTCCACCCACTTCTCGGAACAGACCCCCGAGCAGCTGAACTTCGTGATGCGCGCCACCGGCCAGGGCGTCACCGGGGCCGACCGGATCGCCAGCGCCAGCCACGCGATGACGCACGTGGTCGATCGCCACTTCGGCCGCGGCGCGCGCCATTGGCTGGACAACCAGCTGGAGGCGATCCGTTCGCAGGACAACGGCCGCAGTGCGTCCTGGGGCGCCGCCTTCGGCAGCGCCTACGACCGCGCGGGCCTGGCCGAGTCCTACGTCCACTGCGAATGGGGACCGGGGCTGATGGATGCCTTGCCCGGTCCGCTGCACCGCATCGCCCGGCTGGCGCTCGAAGCGATGCCCGGCTTGCGGCCGGTGATCATGTCGGTGCGCTGCGGCCGCGCCGCCGGCGCGCAGCAGCTGTCCTTCGAGAGCGAACGGCCGCTGTCGCTGCCGGCGCTGCAGCCGCTGATGGACCAGCTCGGCCTGGCGCACCGCCATGCCGGCCTCATGAGCGCGGTGGCCTTCATCCTCGGCGCCCGCTTCGTGCTGCCCGCCGAGGCCGCGATGGTCACGCTGCGGCCGCTGCGGCAGGGCGTGGAGATGCGGCTGGACGTCAGCCTGGACGCCATCCCCGACCTGCCCTCGCAGCTGATGGCGCTGACCCGCCTGCAGATGAGCGAGCGGCCGCGCAGCGTGCACGGCATGGACCGCTGGCTCACCGCCCTGACGCCGGACGGCTATCCCGGTCCCGGCACGGTATCCGTGCTGTCGGTCTGGGTCCGCCCCGACCTGCCGGCGCGGGTCGCGCTGTACCTGCGGCCCGCCTCGCTCGACCCGCGGCTGGAGGGGCTGCGCCACCGCCGGCCCGCGGAAGCCCCGGTGGCGACACCGCGCGCACCCGAGCCGGTGGCCGGCCAGGCGCTCTGGTCCTCCTCGGCCTGGATGCCTGTCGCCTGACCTTCACCGGAGCCTGCCATGAACGCTGTCGCACTCCAGGACGACCGGTTGCTCGGCGACATCCGCTCGCGCGTGCGGCAGGCCTTGACCAGAAGTTCCGCGTTCAACGCGTTGCCGGCGGCGAAGCGCTCGGAGATCGCGCATGACACGGTGCGGGCCTTCCACTACATCCTGAGCGGCGCAGACGGACGGTCGCGGCCCGGTGGCGTGGAGCTGGCGGGCAATAGCAGCGGCTACGCGCCTCTGGCGCAGGCCCAGGCCGGCGCCCCGGTGAAGCGCCTGACGGCGCCTTCGCCGCCGCCCCTCGGCGAGGCCGCGCGCCAGGGCGGCAGCGCGATGGCCAACTTGGTGCAGGAGGTCGACTTCCCGTCCTTCGTTGGCGGCCTGGTGGACGGCGTCTTCAACTCCATCGTCACCAGCTCGATCAAGCAGATGGAAGCCTATGCGGAGCTGGTGAAGAACGTCAGCAAGTCGGTCGACCAGTACATGAAGGACAACGTCAGCGAGGGCAACGCCCGCGACTACCTGGTGCAGCGCTATCCCGAGCACCTCGAGATGGACTTCGCGCAGGAAACGCCGAAGATCAAGCCGCGCGAAGGCGCCGACGAAGCCAACCTGCCCGACTTCTTCTCCGACCTCGGCCTGAAGATGCCGATGACGGGCCTGGACCAGGACTCCGCCGAGGAGCAGCTGGTACCCGCCGCGCGCCAGCGCATCGCCATGGACCGGCAGCAGATGCTGGCCACGATGGTGATGATGGGCGTCAACCGCCTGGTGGTCACCAACGGCACGATCGAGGCCTCGTGCATGTTCCGGCTGGACACGCGCGACACGCGCATCCGCGACCGCGTCGGCACCAGCGGCGGCACCAGCACCAGCGGCAGCCACGACGAATGGGGCGGCAAGGGCGACTCCCACTGGGAAGGCGAGAACAAGGGCGGCTGGTTCATCAACAAGAGCAGCAAGTACTCGGGCAACCAAAGCTGGTACAACGGCCACACACGCGACAGCACCGCCACCTTCAGCGTGTCCACCGTGGACACCAACAAGAACGAGGAGGAGATCAAGCTGCACGCCGAGCTCTCGGGCAAGGTGAAGCTCAATTTCAAGAGCGACTACTTCCCGATGGAGCGCATGGTCGACGCGCTGCAGATCAACCAGATCCGCGACAAGATGCCGGCCGCCGCACCGGCGCCGGTGGCGGCCCTGCCCGCCCCGCCGCCACTGCCGCCGATGCCCACGCTGCCGCCGGTTGCGGGCGTGACCGCGCCGGTGCGCTGAGGAGGGATTGCAATGGCCAGCGAAGACGACCGCCTGCTGCCCCTGATCCGCGAGCGCGTGAAGGAGGGCCTGACCTCCAGCGCCGCCTTCGCCCGCCTGCCGCCGGAGCAGCGCGCGAAGGTTGCCAACGACACCGTGCGCGCCTTCCACTACATACTGGGCGGCGCCGACGGCCGCTCGCGTCCGGGCGCCGTGACGCTGGCCGGCCGCACGCCGGTGGCCGCGATGGCCGACAAGCCGCCGCTGCCCGAAGGCGACAGCGCCGGCTCGCGCTTCGCCCAGAGCGGTGCCGTGGCCGCGCAGCAAGGCTCCGACGCCTTCACCGAGATGATCCAGAAGGTGGACTTCCCGCAGTTCGTGGCCGGCCTGATCGACGGCGTGTTCAACGCCATCGTGCATTCGTCGATCAAGCAGATGGAGGCGTACGCGGAGCTGGTGAAGAACGTCAGCAAGTCGGTCGACCAGTACATGAAGGACAACGTCAGCGAGAACAACGCCCGCGACTACCTGGCCGACCGCTACCCCGACCACTTCGAGATCGACATCTCCGGCGACAAGCCGAAGGTGCGCAAGCGCCAGGGCGCGAACGAGGAAAACCTGCCCGACCTGCAGGGCGACCTCGGCCTGCCCGAGCCGGTGACCTCGGTCGACGACGACGACATCGAGAGCCGGCTGGTGCCGGCCGCGCGCCGACGCATGGCGCTGGACCGGCAGCAGCTGCTGGCGACGATGGTGATGATGGGCGTGAACCGCCTGGTGGTCACCAACGGCACCATCGAAGCCTCGTGCATGTTCGAGCTGAACACCACCGATCTGGTCAAGCGCAAGATGAAGCAGGACCGCTCGGCCGACTGGCACTCGCAGAACAAGTCCGAGTCCGGCTACGAGGGCAGCTACAGCCGCGAGAGCTCCGGCTTCCTCGGGCTGGGCGCGAAGAAGAAGCTGAACCAGAGCTGGTACGGCAGCACCACCCACGAAGATTCCGCGAACTTCTCCGTCACCACCTCGCGCACCGATGACTCGGAAGCCAAGGTGCAGATGCACGCCAAGCTCGCCGGCAAGGTCAACGTTCAGTTCAAGAGCGACTACTTTCCAATGGAGCGCATGGTGGACGTCATGCAGATCCAGGCGATCCGCGGCAAGACGCCGGAAGGCACGAAGGCACCGGCCGTCGGTGCGACCCCCGTATCGGCCCTGCCCGCGCCGCGGCAGCCGGCGCCCGTGCGCTGAAGGACCCGCCATGCGCAGCGCCCTCGACATGCTTGCCCTCGCCCTGTGCACCGCGCAGGCGGGACTGGCACAGCGCGCGCGCGCCATGGGGGCGGCGGAAGATCCCCTGCGGCTGGCGCTGCCGCCGCTGCCGGCCGGAGCGCCGGTCACGGCGGCGCCCGACGCGCTCGCCGCCTATGCGGCGCTGTACCTGCACGCGGAACTGGAGGAGGCGCGCGTGCTGCCGGCGGTGGAGGCCCTGGCGGAGCAGCGCTATCGGCTGGCGCTGGAGGACCGCAACACGGCAGGCAGGCTGGAGCGCTTCGCCCTGTCGGTGCGCGACCACCCGGGACGCTCGGAGCGGGCGGTGATCTTCGGGCGCCTGTTCGGGATCGTCGACGGCCGCCGCGACGACGCCAGGGTGGACTTCATGCAGCGACTGCTGCGCCTGGCCACGGCCGCCGTGCGCGTGGACCTCGAACGCGGCCGCCTGGGCGGGCAACCCGGCCTGGCGAGCCAGGCGACCTGGCAGGCCGCCGCGCAGGACCTGCTGGCGGTCGTCGCGGCGCAGCCGGCCGGCTGGTTGGTGCAATCCGCGCGCCGCATCCATGCGCGCTCGCTGCAAGCCTTCGAGATCCTCGGTGATGCGGGCCTGATGCGCTGGCTGCTCTCGCGCTCACCCTGGGAGTCGCTCACCAAGCTGTTGCCGGACGAAGGCGCGCCGCAGCGCGATGCCGCCGCCCGGCGCGGCGCCGCGGGCCAGACGCTGCTGCGCGCGATGCCCACGGCGGCAACGGCCATGCCGGATGCGGACACCGTGCAGGCGGCAGTGCGCTGGCTGGTGGCAAGCGGCCTGCCGGTGCCGCAGACGCAGATGCTGCCGCCGCCCTCGTCTGCCATTGGCGTGCCGGGGACGGCCTTCGAGGAGTTCGCGTGACCACGGCCTTGCTTGTCCGGCCGCCGCGCGAACCGCCCGTGCGGCCCCGCGCGTTGGCCCGCGCCAGTGCCGAACCGGCCACCACCCTGAGCGGCGCCTTCGCCACGCCACCCGACCCGAACGGGATCCTGCCGACGCCCGCCACCGAGGGGCTGGTGCGTTCGCAGGTGGCGAGCCTGCTGGAGGCGACGCCCTCGTACCACCAGCTCGCCGGCGACGAGCGCCGCGGCCTCGAGGACCAGCTGGTGCGCGTGGCCGCCTACGCGGCGGAATGCCTGCGCGACATCTACTGGCAGTCGGAAATACTCGGGCAGACGCCGGTGCTGAAGGAGACGCGCACCAGCCGCCCCGTGACGCCGGTCCAGCCATCGCCGGCGCTGGCCACCGCGCAGGCCAACGACTTCAAGCCGCGCGCCGCCAGCCAGATCGGCAACATCACGCAGCAGACGCTGCGGGCCATCGCCTTCCCCACCTTCGTCGCCGACCTGATCCGCGGCACCTTCGACGCGATCTTCCAGGCCAACATCAAGCAGATGGAGGCCTTTGGCCGGCTGCTGGGCAACGTGTCGAAGACGGTGGACCAGTTCATGGAGGACAACGTCACCGACGAGCATGCGCACGCCTGGCTGGCGGACACCTACCCCAAGCACCTGCAGATGAAGAACGGCAAGGCCGTGCCGCGCAGCAACGCCGACGAACTGCCGCCGCCCAACTTCGAGAACGAGCTGCACACCAGCGCCAGCCTGGACGACTCCTCGATCGAGGAGACGCTGGTGCCCGCCGCGCGCCGCCGCATGGCGGAGACGCGGCTGCAGATGCTGTCGACGATGGTGCTGCTGGGGATCAACCGCATCGTCGTCACCGCCGGCAAGATCCGCGCGACGATGGCCTTCCACATCGACACCAGCGACAGCGCCTTCGAGCGCACGTCCGAGGACGTCGATGCGCGCGTGGCCATGCGGGGCCACTACAATGCGCTGGTGTGGGGCGTGGAAGCATCCGCCTCGCTGGCCTACGTGAGCAGCAAGCGCGCCGGCAGCGATGCCGAGATCAACACCAGCACCGACCTCACGGGCGAGGTGGAACTGCATTTCAAGAGCGACTACTTCCCGGTGGAACGCTTCGCCAATGCGAACGCCTTGCGCACGATCTCGGGCAACACCGCCGTTCCCGAGGCCAATCCGCCGCCGACCTTCGCGCCGCCCACCGGGGGGGCGCCACCGCCGCCGCCCGCGCCGTTGCGGCGCAAGCGCGAACCCCCGCCGACCATGACGCCGGTCGGCTCGCCCTTGCCGCCCGCACCCGCACTGCCGGTTGCGCCGATCGGCAAGGGGACGCTCGACCCGGGCGCGAACAACCCGGTCCCGGAACCGGCCCCGGAGCCGGCGAAGGACGAGACGAAGGCGAAGGAGGAAGCCAAACCGAAGGACGAAGCCAAGCCCAAGGAAGAGCCCAAGGGCAAGGCGAAGGACAAGGGCAAGCCCGTTGCCGAAGACAAGCATGGCAAGAAGGGCGGCGAGGGCGACCCCGCCCACCCCGAGGCCGAGCCCCAACCCGAAGGCGAAGACGCGCAGGCGCATGGCCTGGCGATTCCCGCGAAAGGACTGCCATGGACCGTCCACTGAACGCCGCCGCGCCCAGCCTGCCGGGTCCGTTCGACACGGCGCCGCTGGCCCAGGGCATGCGCATCACGCCACCGGTGTCGCGGCTGGTGCACGCGCAGGTGCAGGCGCTGCTGGAGTCCAGCCCCGCCTTCCACGACCTGCCCTCCGAGCGCCGCGCGCTCATGGGCCGCGACCTGGAGAAGATCGCCGGCTACACCGCCGCACTCGTGCACGAGGAGTGGGCGCAATCCAAGAGGCTCGGGCAGGTGCCGGTGTTGCACCAGCGCGAGACCCTGCCGGTGGCGCCGCCGCACGTGCCGACGGCGCTGGCCGCCGCCGAGGCGCTGCGCGGGCCGCCGGCGCCGCCGCCCGTCAAGCAGGAACACTTCGAGGCGCGCGCCGCCAACCAGGTGGGCCGCATCACGCGCGACACGCTCAATGCGATCGCTTTCCCAACCTTCGTCGCCGACCTGATCAAGGGCACCTTCCAGGCCATCGTCAACGCCAGCATCCAGCAGATGGAGGCCTACGGCAAGCTGCTGTCCAACGTTTCGAAGACGGTGGACCAGTTCATGGCCGACAACATCAGCGACAACAACGCGCGCGACTGGGTGGCCAGCGCCTACCCGAGCCATTTCAAGGTCGACACCAGCGGCGAGAGCCCGAAGATGACGGTGCGCGATGGCGCCGACGGGGCGGCGAAGCCGGACTTCCGCGGCACCCTGGGCCTGGACGAAGACGTCGACATCTCGGACGACGCCGCCGAGGAGAAGCTGGTGCCGGCCGCACGCCGCTACCTGGCCAAGAGCCGCCACCAGATGCTGTCGACGATGATGCTGATGGGCATCAACCGCATCGTCATCACCAGCGGCCGCATCTATGCCCGCATGGGCTTCCAGATCAACGCGCAGGACCTCGCCCAGGCCGAGAGCGCCAGCCAGTTCGATGCGCRGCACGAAAGCAACGTGCACTTCGGCGGCGGCATCGCAAACTTCTTCGGCGGCCCCGGCGGCGAAGCGACCACCAGCGTGGCCTATGTCTCGTCGAAGAAGGCCAACAGCAGCGACTCCATCGACGTGCATGCCGACCTCACCGGCGAGGTCGACCTGAAGTTCAAGAGCGACTACTTCCCGATGGAGCGCTTCGCCAAGCCCGAACTCATGTCGATGATCATGGGCAACACGCCCAACCCGGGGGCCAACACCCCGGTCAACAGCCACGGCGGCGAAGGCGCGAAGGCGCCCGCGCCTGCAACCTGAACGCCCTCGCAAGGAGATTGCCATGCGCCTGCAGCAGCCATCCACCCTGGTCCTCGCCACCTCCGCCAGCGCGCTCGTGTTCGGCGGCGACACCGAGCCGTCGGTCAGCGCGTACGACGTCCACGACGAGGCCGGCGAACAGGTCCTGCACCTGCCCTCGCTGGCGGTCCCGCGCGACAAGCGCTTCCGCTACGACCTCAACGGCGACAACTGCATGGCGCGCTGGGCCCGCATCCCCGCGAACCACAAGGGGCCGGTGGACGTGGTGATCCACTTCCACGGCTTCAGCGGGCAGAACGCGATGAAGCTGGCCGACAAGACGGGCAACAGCGGCATCGACCTGCGCACGCCCGGCGTCGGCGGGCCCACGCTGGGACTGGTGCCGCACGGCGTGCCCTTCGAGTGGTTCGACAGCAAGACGAAGGCGCGGCTCGGAGACGGCTTCCGCTTCCCGCAGCTCTCGACGAAAGCCCAGCTCGACGCCTTCATCGAAGAGGCGCTGAAGACCTTCGGCAAGCTGCACGGCGGCACCCTCAGCTGCGGCCGGCTGGTGCTCACCTGCCATTCCGGCGGCGGCGCCGCCTTGAGCAAGCTGCTCGCGACGCTGAAGGACTACCCGTCACTGCGCGGCTGCGAGTACTTCGACGCCACCTATGGCGGTGCAGCCACGCTGACCGCGACGGACGGCTGGCTGGCGAAAGCGATCGAACGCGACGCGAAGGGCGTGGCGCAGGTAACCGGGGACGATTCCCGCCGCCGCTACCTGCAGGCCGGGGGTTCGCACCTGCGCATCGTCTTCATCGACGGCACCGGAACTGCCGCGGTGGGCATCGCCACCGACGCCTTCATGCGCGACCAGCTGGCGAAGGTGACGCCTGAGGACGTGCGCACGCTGCTGCGCAAGCACTACCGCGCGCAGAAGGTCGCGGATCCCAAGAAGGTCTACCACGGCAAGGTGCCATCGACTTGCGGCGGACGCCTGCTGGCCGACGCGGGCAACGACCTGGCGCCCGATACGAAGGACCTGCCGGCGCCGGCGAACGCCAGCGCGCACTCCTACGACGCCTGGGACGACGAGGGCGTCGACGCCGAAAGCGCACAGGCGCTGGACTGGGAATCCGAAGCGCAGGACGTCACCATGCCGCAGAAGCGGATGGAGCGTCCGGCCGGCGCGCCCACCGGCACCGACTTCATCGCCAGCCTCGGCGACAAGAAGGGCGTGGAGCGCGAGAGCCGTATCTTCGAGCAGCTGCGCGCGGGCAACATTCCGCCCTCCCTGCTGTCCTTCCACACGGTGCGCACCAGCGGCAAAGACAAATCCGGCGCCAGCCACGAATTCGAGTACTACGTGACGCCGGACGTGCTCTGCGTCGGCACCGAGAGCGACGCCGTGCGCGTGCCGATGGACCCGGTGACGGCGCAGCGCGTGGCCGACACCTTCGACTGCCTGCTGCCCACGGCGCGCATGGTCGAGCAAATCTACCAAGCCGCGCCCACCAAACTGGCCTTCATCGCCGGCAACTACGCGAACACCCCGCGGGCGCACCTGCAGGACGCGAGCTCCGAATACCTGGTGCACAGCCGCAAGATCGACGCCCAGCTGCGGCGCCCGCCCACCATCCTCACGGCCGGCCACAAGAAGGAGATCGTGATCAGCAACGGCTACGTGAAACTGCGCAAGAACAAGGAGACCGGGGAAAGCAAACCCGCGCCGATGCTCGCCTTCTACGGCGCCTACACCGCGGCCGGGGCGCCGATCCAGGCGCCGCGCGGCGGCGACGGCAAGCCGATGCGCGGCTGGCCCTCGTTCGCGCATGAACCGGTCTTCGTCGACTACAGCCACGGCGTGCGCCTGGTCTGGCCGACGATGAAGGTCGACGGCATCACGCGCAAGGTCGCCGACGTGCTGAAGGATCCCGACCTGTGCATGCTGCTCGCGGCCGAAGGCGCGATCCCGAACCCGCGCTACACGCTGGACCGCGCCGGCAAGGCCGCCACCGCGAAGTCGCAGGCGATGGCGAGCGAGGACCCGCTGGCGCTCGGCACCTGGGACGTCGCCGAAGCACTGGGCTACGGCAGCACCTGRGATGCGCGCATCCGCAGCACGGTGGAAGACTTCCTCGCCGGCTGGAAGGCGATCCCGGTGCGCGTGGGCACGCAGACGGTGAACGCGCACCCGCCCTACTACATCAACGTGCACGCCACATCGGCGGCCGCGAGCAAGGAGCGCGCGCGCCTGGCCGAACAGCATCGCGCGGCTGCGCCCGCGGCGCTGCGATCGCTGATCAACGAGAAGCGCTTCCTCAATGCGCGGATCGGCAAGCCGACCACCGATGACGTGCGCACGTTGCTGGAAGCAGCCGACGCCAAGGGCGTGCTGCTGACGGACGCGCAGGTAGGCGGCAGCGCCACGCCCGACACGCTGCGCGCCTTCCTGCAGCACTATGGGCTGGGGGTGGACTGCTCCGGTTTCGTTGCGCAGGCGATCAACAAGCTGGTCGCGCTGTTCAAGGATGCGACGGCAGCCGATCGCATCGCGGCGCCGCACAGCACGAACTCCGCGGCCCTCAAGGGCGGCCAGGGTCCCTTCGAGCGCGTGACCGACCCCACCGCGCTGTGCGGCGGCGACACGATGTGGCTGTCCGGGCACATCCGCATCCTCGCCTGGGCCGAGCGGCGGGGCGACCGCATCGTGTTCTGCACCGCCGAATCGCGCTCATCGAATCCCAAGGACATCGGCCCGTCGATCGCTTTCTGGCGCCTGGTGCCGGACGCCAAGGCCGGCAGCGCCAACTTCACGGGCTGGCGGCTCGAGCGCAGCGGCGACCTCGCCGCCGCCGACAGCGCCTGGGCGCGCGTGAACACCACGCATGTCTACGGCCACTACAAGCCCTTGCGCAAGCTGCTGACCGCCGCCGGCGGAACGACGGTCGCGCTGGCGGACGATGAGGTGTCGGCGTTCCAGGTGCCCCAGCCCTACCTGCCCGCCGGCGGCCGCGCCTTCGTGCCGCAGCAAGGGACCTTCAATACCGCGCCGGCGGCCTTTACCGTGGTGCCGGCCTCGTTCCTGCCCGAGCCCACGACCAACACCACGGCGGCGATCGACGCCGCCCTGACGACGGCGGGACTGTCTGCGGCGCAGCGCGGAACCATCGCGCGCGCGGGCCTCGTCCCGATCGCGGCGGCCTTCGGCGCCAGTGCGCTTACCGAGCTGTTCGCGCGCCTGCGCTGGGCGCCCGCGTTCATCGTGAAGCACGGCGACGCAGCGAACAAGATGCTGGTGCAGCGCCTGCTGCTGCACATCCCCGGGCACTTCCGCGAGCTTGCGCGGCGCGCACCCTCGGCGGCCGAAGCCTTCGTCCTCGAATGCCTGGGATGGGCCATGCTGTCGCACGTCCGCCAGGCGATCGAGAACGCGACCCGCACACGCTGGTGGATTCCGCCCGCGCCAGACTTTTTCACCGCGGTGCCGAACCCGATTCCCGCGGTCAGCACGGAAGTGCGGCAACTGATCACGCGGCTGGGCTTCATCGATACGGTCATGCCGGTGGGCAACTGGAACGCGCGCTACGCGTCCTGGAGAAGGGGCCTGGCCGGCCGCCAGTGGGATTCGGAGCTGAACGCCGCCCAACCCGGGCTGCCTTTGTATTCCGGCCTGCTCACCGTGCCGGCGCACGTGAGCACCGCAACCCAGCGCGCAGCCTTCAACACCGCCTGGAACCAGCGGGTCGCCGCGATCGATGCCCTGCATCCGCCGATGGCGGCGGGCGCGGCGCAGGTGACGCTCTCCGGCTTGCGCAACGCGGAGGCACTGCGGCAGGACGCGCCCGGCAACATTCCCGCCGGCTCCCAGGGAGGGCTCGACCTCCAGGGCCTCGAGCTGGCGCGAGGCACCTTCCCGCTGGTGGATGGCGGGCCGGTCTCCCGCCGGTTCACGCTGCTCACGCAGATCCACCCAGCCTGCACGGCGCTGTTCCGCGCCATCCGCGAGCTCGGATGGAACGACCTCATGTTCCAGAACAGCGGCGCGATCGCGTTCCGCGGGGTCAAGCACAACCCCGCCGTCGTCAACACGGCCGGCAACTCGCTGGGCGCGCCGTTCTCGGCGCCCACAGCGGCGCTGGTGACCTCGATCAACAACACGGCCACGGCGGCGTCGCGCGCCGCCGTCGTCCGGGCCGCGCGCTCCGCCCGCAGCATGTCCGACCACGCGATGGGGATCGCGGTGGACATTAACTACCCGGAAAACGTGGACAACGTGGGCGCGCGGCCCTTCGGCAGCCAGGACCCGCGACTGGTCGCGCTGTTCGAGGCCTTCAACTTCCGCTGGGGCGCGGGCTTCAACCCGACGGACCCACACCACTTCGATTACTGCCAGGCCGCGTGCGCGCCTGCGGCGGTCGCCGGGACGCCGGCGCCGGCGGCAGGAGTCCTGCCCGGCATGATCCCGAACTTCCCGTCGCCCGGCCGCGGAACCCGGGGTGGGACTGCCGTCGCCTGAGCCATGCTACCCCTCGAGCCGCCCTCGGCGCTTACGGCAGCGGCACCGCCTGCTCCGAAGGCGGCGCCCGAGCCGGCGGCGTATGCGAACCATTTCGAGATCGGCTTCAATGCCTTCGAGTTCCTGCTGGATTTCGCGCAGGACTACGGCGGCGCCGAGGAGATGGCGGTCGCGCACACGCGCATCGTCACCGCGCCGGCCTATGCGAAGGTGTTCCGGGGGCTGCTCGATCGCACCATCGTCGAGTACGAGGCGACGTTCGGGACTATCGGGCCGCTCCCCCCGGGCGATCCCCCGTGAGGCCTACTCCATTCGCCTTGGCGTGATCTCGTGCTTGGCCATCTTGCGGTACAGGGTCACCCGCGACCACCGCAGGTTGCGGGCGGCCGCGGACTTGTTCCAGTGCGTCGCGCATAGGCTGTCGAGGATGCGCTGGCGCTCGTCGAGCCCCTCCTCGCCGGCTTCCTCGTCATCGCCGTCCTCCCATCCCTCCGCGTGCGTCAGGTACGAGGGCAAGGAGCGCTCCGTGATGGGGCCGTTGGGCGGATCGATGAAGATGGCCTCGATGACGTTGCGCAGTTCGCGCACGTTGCCCGGCCAGACGTGGCTGAGCAGGCGATTCAGCGCCGACGCGTCGAACCAGCCCACGCGCGCGCCTTCCTGCGTGCGCCGCAGCGGCTCCATGAAATGCGCCGCTAGTTCGAGGATGTCGTCGCGCCGGTTGCGCAGCGGCGGCAGGCGCACCCGCGCCACGTTCAAGCGATAGAACAGGTCCTGCCGGAAACGGCGTTCGCGCACCATGGCTTCCAGCGGCTGGTGGGTGGCGGCGACGATGCGCAGGTCGACCTTGCGCGGCTGCGTGCTGCCCAGAGGCGTGATCTCGCCGTGCTCGATGGCGCGCAGCAGCTTGGCCTGCGAGGCGAGCGGCAGGTCACCCAGTTCGTCGAGGAACAGGGTGCCGTGGTCGGCCGCCACGAAGCGCCCCGCGTAGGAGCGGCCGGCGCCGGTGAAGGCGCCCCTTTCGTAGCCGAACAGCTCGCTCTCGATCAGGCTGTCGGGTAGCGCCGCGCAATTGAGGCTGACGAAGGGGCCGTCGGCGCGCGGGCTCAGCGCGTGCACGAGGCGGGCCACTTGGTCCTTGCCCGTACCGGTCTCGCCCACGATCAGCAGCGGGCACGGGTGGCGCGCCGCCTTGCGCGCGAATTCGAGCGCCGCGCCGAAACCGCGGTTGTGGCCGACGAGGCCCATCTTGGTAGCCGCTGCGAAAGACATGGTCCACCTCCGCACAGACCAACGCGCACTGTGCCCGTGCGTTTGGGGCAGGCGCATTTAACGACGCGTGCCCGGCGCAGTCAATCCCGCTGAGACACCTACCCAAGCTACAGGGATTTCCCACCTAGTCAAGCGGCGCTCGAATAAAATAGAGCGTGGCCAAAATCGGGGCTGTGGTGATGTGCGCTGAGGCCGCCCATGAATAGGCCCAAGGGTCGTCGGCGGCGACCTTCTGCCGAACCCAATGGCGACTCGCAGGACACGAGTCGTTCTGCACCGAGCATGTCGAACGGAAGGTCAATACCGCCGACGACACAGCTTGTCGTGAACGCTACGGCTGATGGAGCGCGATGCAAGGCTTGAAGGTTGACCGGCGCCCGACGAGCGACTCAAGCTGCAGGCGCCGAACTCGCGAGCGATCCGTTCCGAAGCCTGATCTCGAATGCTAGAGGCGAAAGTCTGTCTTGGGACGGAGCGACCAGACGACGGGCGCTTCGTCGTCCTGCTGCTCAAAAGTTCCCTTGACGATCAGCAGCACCCGATCGGGCGGCGCCGCCAGCGAGTCCGCGCTGATCTGCCGACGATACTCCGTCGGCACAGTGATCGCACTTGAAGTAAGCCTCTCTTGAATTTCGAGTGGGTAAGATTTCGCCTGGCTGAACTCTGCGGGGGGTTGCGCGATGACTGCCAAGCTGGTCGAGGCGGCGCTCGGGATTGCTTCGCCGTGGTCCGTGAACTCGGTTGAGTTCGACGAAGGTGCCAGGCTGCTGACCGTGTTGGTCGACTTTGAACCTGGAACACACTTCGCAGTCTCCGGGCATGACGGCATTCATCCCGTGCACGACACGAGCGTGATCGTCGATAGCGGCGGCGCATGCACTTCATGTCTCGCCGACTCCGGCACCAGCAGTGCGCAGGCGCTTGCCGCGCTTCCGCACCTGTGGGGCGAACGGGCAAGCCGTCTGAAACGTGCGGCGCAGATTGTCAAGGCGCGGCCGGCAAGGGCGCTGGATCAGGAATAAGTTACACCCATTGAGTTGACAACTGCACTCCAAGGCGCGCGCGGCACGCCTTACTTCGATGATTACTTCCAGCCGATGGTACCGCCGAGGGGGGCCTGAGCCTTTGTCTTCGCGCCCTCGGCCCTCTCTCACCTTGGGGAGTCGGGCGTCAAGGTCCAAGATCGATCGGCCTGACCAACTTTCCGGCCACATAGACCACTTGATCGAGTCGGAGGATGCTAAGCAGTTGCGCTGCGAGTAGCGTACTCGACGCCCTTGCGTCACACCACCATCGCCGTTGATACTTGCCAGCCGGAAAGAGCGGAGGCTTCGAATGTTCGATTCGCAGGTTCTTGAGATCGCAATCGGTCTGGTCTTCGACTTTCTGATTGCGAGCCTGCTCGCCTCTGTGGTGCGTGAGTTCATCGAAAGCGTCCTCAAGACCCGCGCGGTCGAGCTCGAGCGCGGTGTACGGCTTCTCCTCGACGATCCGACCGGTAAACAGACGACGGAGGCCCTATTCGGACATCCGCAGCTCTTCGGCCTGTTCGATGGCGTCTACGATCCGAGCAGACTTACCGGCTTCATGCGCTTCTGGAGAAAGACCGAGACGACGCGATTGGCCGCTTCGCCTCAAGCAAAGCGCTGCGCATGCCGTTCATTACGAAACTTCCGTCTTACATGCTATCGCGCAATTTCGCGCTGGCCCTGCAACTGCGCGAGGGCCACTTTGCCGTTCAACAAGCTCAGGCCCAGCGTCTCGATACTCGGTTGTGAATCGAGCTCCAGGGTGAGCAGCGTCTGCAAATCCGATTCGACCGTTCCGTCACAAACCGGAACCGCCAGGCTGAGTTTGATCTGCATGGGCCAACCTCCGAGCGAGCAAGGAAGTCTGATTCTCTGCCGCCGCTGGGGCAGCATCTGCCAGTGACATGAATGTCAGCGGCAGCTCACCCCACCAAATCGAGCGCTCTCAGCCGCTGCGATCGCGGCCAGCGCTATTGCTCGCAGGCCTGTTCAAGCGCGGCACGCTCACGCCGAGTTGCGCGATCTGCGGCGCGCGCAGCGAGCTCACCCAGTCCACGCCCGCGGGCTTGAGGAGCTGCTCGATGCGAGCCGAGGTGAGCATGCCGCAGTCACCCACCCAGGCCAGGTGTTCGATGCTGAAGCGCGCAACGGCCTATCAGGAGCGTCAATTCGCCCGCGGGGAGATTCCAAGCACTTCCAACGCGAGGTCTCGGTCGGCTTTGAATCTCGGGCTGAGCAGAAATTCCGAGGTCGACTTTGCGCGTGACTTGTGTTCGATGAAGTTCTCCAAGCGGACACGGTTTGCCGGAATGATTTCTCCGTCAGCAGTCTTCAGCCAGGCACGGAGCACTACCGCCGATGAGGGCGTGGGCTCCGTCAAGCCCAAAACGACGACTGCACGGTCTCGCTCCCGCACGAGGGCGGGGTCGTCGGACTCAATGAGCTTGTCGGCAAGCATCCATCGCCCGACATCCTTCAAATAGGCTTGGACGCGCTGTCGGTTTTCTTCTCTGGGATTGGCCAACGTCCCGACATACTCTCGCAGCAGCTCCGCACTGCTGCGGCCCGAACGCGGCGGCATGGTTGCGTAGATGAACGAATCCGGTTCCTCTGCGGGGGCCGGCTGCGAGCCTCCTGACAGCACCGGAGGTGTCGACGCTGCGGTCTCGGCCTTCGGGCCGGATGTGCCAACCCCTGAAGCAATTGGAGCGCTAGGTTCTGGCCTCGGATTCGCACCCAGCGGGGCCGCGGAGGGTGCACCTGGCGTAGCAAAGTCCACGGAGGCCGGGTGCCTCAGAAAGGTGTGCCAAGCATAAAAAAGCAGCGCAACGACCAGCACCAGKCCGAGCAACGGCCTTCTTCGGACCAGCTTCCAAAGTGCGGCGGTCTCGCGTTCGAAGCGCTCGGACCAGGTTTCGGCGGGCGGCTTTTGCTCATCCATCTTCGCATCCTACTCGCRCATCTGACCCAGGTAGATCATGGCTTGGGTCTGGTCCCTGAGCACGTAGACGCCGAGTTGAAGATCGGGCTCCCCGAGCCTCGCAGGCAACGTGGAGAGCATCACAATCCTGGGGGGTGTGAGTGCAGCATCCTTGCTCCACCGCCTACGCCGCGAGCGGCACGTGGTCCCGAGCTCCGAAACCCGGATACCACCTCTCGAAGGACGCGCGTAGCTCGTCATTGAGGACCTGGGTGCGAACCTGGAGGAGCAGATGCGCGC
>NZ_JBFUCJ010000109.1:0-24659 GCF_056405295.1 Variovorax sp. P1_H2
CCTGACCTGAAGCTGGCTGCGTAAGATGAAATCCCTGGTGCGCCCCGAGTTGCCCACCGCGTCGGTCGGTTCGTCGCGAGCGCCGACCGCCGCCGTGGACAACTCTGCACCGTTGGCAAACCGCCCGCAATCCACTTAAGAATCGGGGAATGCTGTTCAGACAAGCGGGGCCACTTCTAAGAATCCGTTCACCTTGGCCTACGAAGGCGCGATCTCGAAGAACGAACCAGGCAAGGTCAACATCCACCCGGTCAAATACAAACTCAACGGCCTGGATATTGCCGCCAACGTCTATGCCCCAGCGAACTACGATTCGAAGAAGAAATATCCCACCATCGTGGTGGCGCACCCGAACGGCGGGGTGAAAGAGCAAGTCGCAGGCCTGTATGCCCAGCGCCTGGCCGAAAAGGGCTACATCACGATCACCGCAGATGCCGCGTACCAGGGCGGAAGCGGCGGCCAGCCGCGCAACGTGGACAAGCCCACTTTCCGCATCGAGGACATCCACGGCATGGCGGACTTCATTTCCCGCTATCCCGGCGCCGATGTCGCGCGCCTGGGCCTGCTTGGCATCTGCGGCGGTGGTGGGTACTCCTTGGCCGCGGCACAAACCGACAAGCGCTTCAAGTCGATCGCGACGCTGAGCATGTTCAACTCCGGGCGGGTCCGTCGCAATGGCTATGTGGATTCGCAACTTAACACCATCCAGGAGCGCCTGCAGCAGGCCTCGGCCGCCCGTGCGCAAGAGGCGGCCGGTGGAGAAGTGCGCTATTCAGGGGATGCCGATCTGACGGATGAGCAAATCGCCAAATTGCCGTTTGATCTGTATCGGCAGGGTTATGAGTACTACTGGAAGACGCACGTACACCCCGGCTCGACCTTCAAGTACACCACGAGCAGCTTGCTGGACCTGATGCGTTTCGACGCCACCAACCAGATCGAACTGATCGACAAGCCGCTGCTGATGATCGCGGGCAGTAAGGCCGACAGCCTGTACATGAGCGAGGATGCCATCGCCAAGGCCACCGGCACGAAGGACAAGGAGTTGTTCAAGATCGACGGCGCCACGCACATCGAAACCTACTGGGTTCCCAAGTATGTGGACGCCGCCATGGGCAAGCTGACAACGTTCTACGCAAAAACGCTGTGATGCAAGTGGGCGCCTTGCTGCGGTCCGCTCGGCCGCTGCCGCGTGAAGGCGCTCATCCAATCGGTGGGGCTATCCGGCCGATCGCGTTCAAGAATCAGATAACTTCTCGCGGCATCGCCGAGTGTCGCGCCCACGCATCTGCGTGCTTGATCAGCACCTTGGTAAGCTTGGCGAGGCGCGGCTGCATTTCCGTGACAGGTCCTACCAGGGTAACGGAGGCCACGACATCGCCCGAAGGGCTACGCACTGCCGTCGCAAGGCCGAACCGCATGCGGGTTGGATTCAAGTTGGTAGCGATCCTTGTCCTGGAGATTCCGTCGAGTTCGCTCAGGAATGTATCGACCAATCCGGCCTCTTCAGGTGGACGCCGATGCAGGTATGACTCGCGTTCGAACGGAGACTTTGCGGCCAGCAGCGCCTTGCCGCCCGCGGTGGAAAGCAGCGTGCGACGAATGTTCGAACGCGCTTCGAAGCCTGCCACGGGGTCGCTGCCCGCTTCCGCGATGTAGATCAGGTGATCGCCGGCTTGCACGCCGAGGAACACGGCGAAGCGCGTCTCTTCGTGCAGGGCCATGAGATCTTCGTGAGTCACCGAACCCGCGCGGATGTGGCCGCTCGCGAGCGTGAGGCCGTAGACGGCCGGCCCGAGGTAGAAGCGGTGCTGGTCCTCGTAGAGCCAGCCCTTGGCCAACAGGCCACGGATGAAGCCGTGCACCGAGCTCTTGGCAGCGCCCAGCGCGCGGACCAGTTCGGCGAAAGTCATGCCCGGCCGGTAAACCACTTCTTCCAGGATCTGCGTGACGCGATCCACCGTGCGATGGTTCTGCGGCTCGGCCGCTGCGCGCGCAGCAGAAGCTCCCCGTGGTGATGCCGTCGTTTTCGGCAAAGGCCTCTCTGCCTGTTTTCTGGTGGCCATCGGCTTTGTCGTTGCGCCAGTTGTTGGACTCGTGCGAGTTTAAGACAGGAGCAAGGCACGAATTGCACATCGGTGCTCCGTCATGTTGTTTCGAAAACAAGGACGCGGCGTGCAAAGAAAAGCCATGGACGTGGCACGCGTCCAATTCCGATACTCGAGGGCACCGCACAAAGACACAACGTTCATGCAAGCAACGGGCAGCTTCCACACGCCCTGGAGACATATGCATCAACACCGAAGAGCCGCTCACGCCTACCCATGTTCGCGAGCCGCATTGACAACGAGATCGCCCGCCGTACCGGGTTCGTGCCGGACATGGATTTTCAGCTGCGACGGGCAGAGCATGAAGGTTGGGGAGAAACGATGAGCTACCACGCGCCCGTCAAAGACATGCTGTTCGCCATGCGGCACCTCGCGGACCTCCACCGCCTGGGTGCGCTGCCGAACTTCGAAGATGTCAGCCTGGAGACCGCCGAAGCGGTGCTGGATGAATCCGCGAAACTGTGCGAGCAAGTGATCGCCCCCCTGAACGCCGTCGGCGACCGTGCCCCCTCCCGGTGGGACAGTGGCAACGTCAAGGCCACACCAGGCTTCCAACAAGCGTTCAAGCTTTTTGCGCAAGGCGGCTGGCAAGGCCTGGGGCACCCCCAGTCCTGCGGCGGCCAGGGCCTGCCCAAACTGATCGCGGCCGCCTGCTCGGAGATGCTGCAGGCAGCCAACGTCTCTTTCGGGCTGTGCCCCATGCTGACCGACGGCGCCATCGAGGCGCTGATCACAGCCGCCAGCCCGGCGCTGCGCGACAAGTACGCAACAAGACTGATCACAGGCGAGTGGACGGGCACCATGAACCTGACCGAGCCGCAAGCCGGCTCCGACCTGGCCGCAGTGCGTACGCGTGCCGAACCGCATCCGGACGGCGGCTACCGGATCTTCGGCACCAAGATCTTCATCACCTGGGGCGAGCACGACATGGCCGACAACATCGTCCACCTGGTGTTGGCCCGCCTGCCCGATGCACCGCCTGGCGTGAAAGGCATCAGCCTGTTCGTGGTGCCCAAGTTCCTGGTCCAGGAAAACGGCAGCTTGGGGGATCGCAACGACGTGCAATGCATCAGCATCGAGCACAAGCTGGGCATCAAGGCCAGCCCCACCGCCGTGCTGGAGTTTGAGGGCGCAGTAGGGGAACTCGTGGGCGAAGCCCAACAGGGCCTGAAGTACATGTTCATCATGATGAACGCGGCACGGTTCGCCGTTGGGCTGCAGGGGATCGGCGTGGCCGATCGCGCCTACCAGATGGCCCTGGCCTACGCGCGGGAGCGCGTGCAAGGGCGCGACCTGTCGGGCACTGGCGAGCCGGTGGCCATCGTGCAGCATCCCGACGTCAAACGCATGCTGCTGACCATGAAAGCCCTGACCGAGGGGGGCCGTTCACTGGCCTACGTCGCTGCCGCCGCCGGCGATGCCGCCCACAACGCCGCAGACGATGCGGAACAGCGGGACAGCCAATCGTTTTACGAATTCCTGGTGCCTGTCGTGAAAGGCCACTGCACGGAGATGTCCGTGGAAGTTGCCAGCCTGGGCGTTCAGGTTCACGGTGGCATGGGTTTCATCGAGGAGACCGGAGCGGCCCAGCACTACCGCGATGCACGCATCCTGCCGATCTACGAAGGTACGACGGCGATCCAGGCCAACGATTTCGTGGGCCGCAAGACCCTGCGCGACGGTGGCGCCATGGCAAGGGCCGTGTGCGCACGTATCGCAGCCACCGAGCGCGAACTGGCGGACCGCCCGAGCGACGATTGCCGCAGCATGCGCCTGGCCTTGCAGGCGGGCCGTCGGGCCTTCGAATCGGCGATCGAATTCGTCGTGAGCAACGGCGGTAGCCAACCCTCCATGGTGTACGCCGGCGCCGTGCATTACCTGCGGCTGGCTGGCATCGTGCTGTGCGGCTGGCAGATGGCGCGCGCCATGCTGGCGGCACTGTCCCATGAGGCCGAGGATCCTGGCTTCCACGCCGCGAAGGTCAGCACCGCCCGCTTCTATGCGGAAACGCTGCTACCGCAGGCACAGGCGCTCGCGGCGGCGCTGCTCGGCGCGGGCGACACGGTCGAGCGCGTCAGCGCCGAGATGCTGTGATGCGACCGCCCTGCGCACGTGGCGCAGGGCGCGCGTTCAAGGTTCAGGTGGGCGGGTGCGGTCGAAGGCCGGCTCGCTCTGCTCGAAAGCCGCAAGCCATTGCACGAGGCCAGGGTATGGCGTGCGCCACCCCACGGGCTGGCGCCGGTCGAGAAAGCCCAGCGCACAGGCCAGCCCGATCGAAACCGCGTTGGTCCGGTGGGGATCCGGCTGCAGCGCTTCAAAAGCGGCCAGCGCGCGCTTGATCTTGTCGCGCTGGTAGTCCAGCCAGGGCGATGACCGCATGGCCGGCTCGTGGTAGCGCTCTTCGTAGATGACCATGGCTCCTGCCTCAACGATGCCGTCGGCAAGCCGCGTGCGCGTGAGCATGGCAATGCGCGTGCGGCCGGCGCGGGGCAACAGGCGGTCGGTGCCCGCGATCTCCTGCAGGAACTCGAGGATCACGCTGCTGTCGTAGATGGCGGTGCCGTCCTCGCACACCAGGCATGGGTACTTGCCCAGCGGGTTCTGCTGGCGCAACGTGTCACCGGGGTCCACCGCATCCGTCGGCACCAGCCGGAGGCGGTCGGCCAGACCGAGCACGTCCGCCGCCATGCGCACCTTGCGCACGAAGGGTGACGTCAGCGAGGAACGCAGGATGAAAGTTTCTGCAGGCATCGTGGAATACGGTCTGTCAATGGAATGAACGGCCGCCATCCACAGCAAGGGCAGCGCCCGTGACGTAGGACGACTCGTCGCTCGTCAGGAAGAGGATGGCCCGCGCGATCTCCTCGGGCTGCGCAAGCCGCCGAAGCGCATAGTTGCCGACATTGCCTTGCACGCCTTCAGCCATCGGCGTGTCCACCAGCCCGGGGCACACGGTGTTGGCTCGGACGGAGGGCGCCAGTTCCGCGGCCAGCGCCCGTGTCAAATTCAGGACACCACCTTTCGACGCGGAGTAGGCGCTGAGGTCCGGCGTGTTGGGCAGCAGCGACTGGCCCGAACCGAGGTTGACGATGGAGGCCTGCGCTGCCTGCTTGAGCCAAGGCAGGCAGCAGCGCACGACGATGTAGGTGCCCGTGAGGTTGATCTCCAGCACACGCCGCCACTGCGCCACGTCGACTTCCAGCACCGAGCCGCGCAGCATCACACCCGCCGCATTCACCACGCCGTCGATCCCGCCCATGGCCGCAGCGCCTTGCGCCACGGCGCGCGCGATGGAGTCCTCGTCGCATACGTCGGCCTCAAAGACATGGGCCTGTATCTCGCGTGCGACAGCGTGCAGGCCCTGCGCGTTACGGTCCAGCAAGGTCAGCGCGGCACCTTCTGCTGCAAACAGCCGCGCGGTCGCCATGCCGATTCCCGAAGCAGCTCCCGTGATGACGATGCGACGATTGCGCAGGCGTTGAATGTCACCCATGGCCATGCACCTACTTCTTCGGGATATTGGCCAGTCTTGCGAGCCGGCTCCAACGCTCGATTTCCGAGTGCACGAAGGTGCGAAGCTGTTCGGGCGTCATGACCATCGTCGTCATGGCCATCCCCTGCACCGCATCCTTGATCTCAGGCTTCGCGAGACTGCGCGCCACTTCCTGCTGCAGGCGCTCGATGACGGCCGGGCTGGTCTTGGCAGGCGCGAACAAGGCGGCCCAGCTCGCCAGCTCCACCTCCTTGTAGCCGGCCTGCGCCATGGTGGGCACTTGGGGTTGCAAGGGATGGCGCACGGAGTCCGTCACGGCCAGCGCCTTCAGTTGGCCATTGGTGATGAAGCCCATCGACGAGTAAGGATCCACCACCGCGGCATCGATCTGGCCGCCGACAAGATCGGTCAATGCCTGGGGTGTGCCGCGATACGGCACCAGCGTGATGTCGATTCGCGCCGCAGATTGCAGCAGTGCCGCAGCCACCTGGCTCGACGTGTTTCCGGTGCCGAAGCTGAGCGGAGTCTGCTTGGCCTGTCGTACGAAGGCGGCTACATCATCGGCTGGAAAGTCCTTGCGAACCAGAAGCATCAGCGGGATGCGGATCAGCCCCGCAACCGGCTCGAAATCGCGCTCCGGATCGTAAGGCAGATTGGCATAGAGCGACTTGTTGACGCCGTGGGCCGAATTGGTGCTCATGAAGAGCGTGTATCCATCGGGCGCCGCGCGTTTGACGTTTTGCGCTGCAATGTTGCCGTCGGCTCCGGCTTGGTTCTCGATGACCACAGGCTGGCCGAGGCCCTTGCGCAGGTCCCCGGCAATGACCCGTGCGATGCCGTCGGTGGCACTGCCTGCCGGGAACGGAAGAATCAGCTTGATCGGCCGGTCCGGATAGTCCTGCGCGAGAGCGCACAAGGGGATGCCGCGGCCAGCAACAGCGTGGCGATCCATCGGCGCAATGGGTTGTGCATCAGTCCGTCTCCTCCTTTTGTGTGTCAGGCGCAAGCGTGCAGGTTCACGCATGCAAACTCAGTTGCGTGCGAGTGGGGCCATGCGCTTCATGTCGGGCCAAGCTTCACTGGCCGCGTCGATGAATGCACGTATGAGCGGGTCATTGCCGCGGCTGGACACGTGCGCGATGAACTGCGGGCACTCGGTCCGCGCGATCGGAGATAGAGCAAGATCCCCGGCACTTACGCCCTCCAAGGCATACTCTTCGCGCATCAGCAACATGCCGACGCCCGCATGCACCAGCGCACGGCCGAGCGCAGCGTTGTCGAAGCGGACCACGCTGTTGAGTTCCAGCCCCCTCTCGCCGAACAACCGATCCAGCATGAACGCGTACGCCTGATTGGTACCGTTCGGCGTGATCCAGGGCAACTCTGCCAAAGCTGCCCAGTCGGCGTTCTCGATCTTGTCCTTCCAGGCTACGGGTCCAGCCACCCGGAAGTTGATCGTGGTCAATTGGTAGTAGGTGAAGTCGGCATCCACGGGGCGGCCGAGCAGCATGCCAATGTCGAACTCGCCGGTCTTGAGCGCCTGACGCGTGCCCGCAGATGCCCGCGCGCACACGTCGACGGTGACCAGAGGGTGCTGTGCGCGCAGGCCCGCGACCACGAGTCCGATGCGGCTGGACAACGGATCGCTGCTGGCGCCGACGATCAAGTTGCCCTCGACCTTGCCGCGAATGTCCCGGGCGAAGGAGGTGAATTCCGCCGCTCCGTTGAGAAGAAGTTTGGCCTGACGCAGCAGCATCTGTCCGGCGCGCGTGAGTTCCAGGCTGCGGTTGGTCCGCGCGAACAGCTGGATGTCCAGGCTTTCCTCGATTGCGCGCACGTGTGCGCTCGCGGCAGACTGGCTGACGTGGAGCCGTTCGGCCGCACGTGTGAGATGCTGCTCCTCCGCCACGGCGACGAAGGTGCGCAGCTGTACAAGGTCGATCATCATTTTTGTCTCCTGCTTTTGTTTGATTCCTCCGATGTCTACCCCGTGTCGGATAGCTTCGGTCGATAGAACTGGGGCCAATGCACGCGCACCAGTTCGCGCTCCTGGCCGTAGGCATAGCAGCTGTCGATCTTGAGTGGCTTGCCCATGGCGTCCACGCGCTCAGCCCGCCCCCGATGGACCTGGCTCAGCGACTGGAAGGCGGTGGTCGCCATCGGTATCAGCAGTTCCATCAGATGGGTACAGCTGCGCGCGCCGCCGAGCCGGCTGCGCACTTCCTTGCTCCAGCCGCTGGCCATGCGCAGGCCTTTGAGGGATTGCAGCGCCTGACCGCCGTCCGGGCACTCGCCATAGGGCGCTGCCTCGGTGAACGTTTCCACCGCGTGGATCTGCAGCTCCGCGTCATACACGAGCCGCACACCCATGTCGTGGACGGGCTCACCCGCAGGCACGCGCTTGCCGCCGCGCCAAGGCTCGAAGTCGTGCGGCTTGCGGTCAGTCAGCCGCCCTTCCAGTTCGAACAGGCCGTCGCTGCGCCGCCAGGCACGCATGTCGATGCGCCGGAAGTGAAGCTCCTCCTCGCGAGTCGGGTGCGGGTCGGTCATGGTCTGGTCACTCCACTTCAGCTGAACCGTGGGGCACGCTTCTCCAGAAACGCATCCACGGCCTCCTTATGATCCGGCGTCTTGTGGCAGATCGCCTGGAATACGGCCGAGAGTTCGAGCACCGTGTCCAGGCGCGAATGGATGGCCTCGCGCATCAGGCGCTTGGTCAGGCGCACGCCATGGGCAGCGTTCTGCGCGATGCGCCCCGCCATCTCGCGCGCCGCGGGCAGCAGTTGCTCGGCCTCGACCACGCGCGACACCAAGTTCCAGTCCAAGGCCTGCCGGGCATCGATCATGTCGCCCGTAAAAGCGAGTTCGGCCGCGCGCGACATGCCCACGATACGCGGCAGCAGCCAGGCGCCGCCGTCGCCCGGAATGATGCCCAGCTTGATGAAGCTCTCGGCGAACTTGGCCTTCTCGGAAGCGATGCGGATGTCGCACATGCAGGCCAGGTCCAGTCCGGCGCCGATCGCGTGTCCATTGACGGCCGCGATCACCGGCACTTCGAGATTGAACAGCGCCAGCGTCAAGCGCTGGATGCCGCGCCGGTAGTCCTGGCGGATGTCCATCTCGCTGACCTCGGGCGACGCCTGGCGCTTCATCTCGTGGATGTTGCCACCCGCGCAGAAGGACGGGCCATTGGCGGCGAGGATGACGCAGCGCACGCTGCGGTCATCGTGGATGCGATCGATGGCCGCCAGGAACTCCGGGATCGCGCTGTTCCCCGTCAATGGGTTTCGCTGTTCGGGCTGATTCATCGTCAGCGTGACGACAAGGCCATCTTGTTCGTAGAGCAGGAAGTCGGTCATGGTGGTTCTCAAAGTGTTCTGTTGTCGATCACGAAACGGAAGCGGACTTCGCCCGCCAGCAGCCGCCGATAGGCACCATCGACGCCGTCCGCATCGATGACCTCCACCTCGGCGCCGATGCCGTGTGTAGCGCAGAAATCCAGCATCTCCTGCGTCTCGGCCATCCCGCCGCTGCGTGTGCCGGCGATGGAGCGGCGGTTGGTGAGCAAGGCCGTGGCGGAGACGTTCAAGGGCTTGGCGGGAACGGCCAGGTTGACGTAGACGCCATCGCGCGCCAGCAGGCCCAGGTAGCGGTCCAGATCGGCGTGGATGGGCACCGTCGAGACGATGAGATCGAACGCGGCATCCAGTGCCGTGAAGGTGTCCGGATCGGTGCCCAGCCGGAAGTCGTCTGCACCGAGACGCAATGCGTCTTCGCGCTTGTCTGGCGATAGGTCCAGCACCGTGGTGCGCGCGCCCAGCGCACGGGCCATCTGCACACCCACATGGCCCAGGCCGCCGAATCCGATGATGGCCACCTTACTGCCGGGCCCGGCGCGCCAGTGCCGCAAGGGAGAGTACATGGTAATGCCGGCACACAGCAGCGGCGCGGCATTCTGCAGCGCGATGCACTCTGGAATCCGGACGACGAAGCGTTCATCGACCACCACGTTCTGGCTGTAGCCGCCATAGGTGGGCTTGCCATCGCGGCCGATCGAGTTGTAGGTCATGGTGCGGCCGCCGCTGCAATACTGCTCCAGCCCAGCCCGGCAGTTCTCGCACACGCCGCAGGCGTCGACCATGTTCCCGACCCCTACACGGTCACCGACCCGTACGCGCGTGACCTCGGCGCCGACCGCCGCGACGATGCCGGCGATTTCATGGCCCGGCACGATGGGGTAGATGGTCTTGCCGCGCAGGCTGCGCGCGTGCTCGACGTCCGAATGGCAGATGCCGGCGTAGGCGATGTCGACCAGCACGTCGCGCGGCCCGGGGTCGCGCCGCTCGACCGTGGTGCGGATGAATGGCTGGTCAGGACCGCAGGTGCAGAGAGCTTTTGAAATGATCATCGTGGACTCTCCGGATCAGCGCACGGCCCGGAACGCGTCGAGCAGCTCGTGCACGTCCTCGACCTCATCCATGCGCTGTGCCAGCGCCAGCATCCGTTCCACGTCGCACTCCGGCAGCCCCTCTTTCCACTTCTGCAGGAGGTCGGCCCAACTGACCCCGCCGCGCGCGCTGTGGCCACGCGGATGATCGACCCGGCGAGACACCGATTCGCCCGCCGTGGTGACGATGGTCACCACGGCGCCGCGCCCGGAAGGCTGGTCACGATCGAGATCCGGGTGCCCCCGCAGCGCAATGCGCGGACGGATGCGCTGGTATGCCGGGTCGTCGAGCACGTCCGGAATCGGCCTTTCGCGGAGCTTCAGCGCCACCTTTCTCCAACGTTGTCGCATCGATGTCTCCGGTCTCTTGTTGTCAGGATCTCACTCGGGCTGAATCTTGGCTTCACGTGCCAGCCGAATCCATCGCGTGGTCTCGGACTCGATGAAGGCCTTGAGTTCGTCGGGTCCCATCACCAGTGGCGTAGCGCCCTGGCTGGCGTATTTTTCGATCAGGTCCCGTTGCTTCTGCACCTTGATGACCGCATCGCTGACGTGCGCAACCATCTCGCGCGGCAAGCCTGCCGGCCCCATCAGTGCATTCCAGGAAGGGAAATCGAATCCAGGCAGGGTCTCCGAGATCGCGGGCCAATCGGGCATGACCGGGTTGCGCTTGAGGGAGGAGACGGCGAGCGGCCGCAGTTGACCAGCCTTGGCCTGGGCCTGGGCATTGCCCTGGTCGGTCAGCGTGGCGTCCAGATTGCCACCGATCACGTCGGTGATCGTGGCCGGACTTCCCTTGTAGGGGATCGGCAGCAACTCTATGCCAGCGAGATGGCTCATCGTCGCGATCTGCGTCTGCACCGAGGTGGTCGAATAGCCGACACTGACCTTTCCGGGCTTCGCCTTGGCATGGGCAATGAAATCCGCGAAGCTGCGAATCGGCGAGTCCGCCTTTACCATCAGCACATGGTTGGTCAGGCTGACGGCGGCAATCGGCGTCAGATTCTTGCGCGGGTCGTAGCCCAGGTTCTTGAAGAAGGCCACGTTGGCTGCCAATGGCGAGTTCGACGCGCACAGAAGCGTGTTGCCATCCGGCGCTGCGCGCACCACCTCCAGCGTAGCAATAGTGCCATTGCCACCAGGCTTGTTGTCGATGAAGTAGTTCTGCCCATTGATTGCTCCGACCGAGGGCAGAAGGACGCGCGTCACGTAGTCGTTTGAGCTGCCAGCCGGCAGTGGCACGACGACTCGTACTGCGCGCCCTTTCGCGGCCTGGGACCAGGCCATGCCACTGGGCAATGCCAGTGCTGCGCCGAGCGCCTTGATGAAACTGCGTTTGTCCATAGTCTTGTCTCCTTGTTATTGCCAACCCGTCTATCGGACTACCCGAGGACGGACTTGTATTCCATGAATTCCTCGATGCCGAAGCGGCCCCACTCGCGGCCGACGCCCGAAAGCTTGAACCCGCCATGGGTTCCGCGCTTGTCCAGCGGCGCGCCATTGATGCGTACGCGTCCGACACGCAGGCGGGCCGCGATGCCGCGTGCGCGCTCAGCGTCGTTGCACCACACACCGCCTGCCAGGCCGTACTGCGAGTCGTTGGCAATGCGGATCGCGTCCTCCTCGTCGTCGAAGGGAATGATCACCACGACCGGGCCAAAGATTTCTTCGCGCGCTATGCGGCTGTTGTTGTCACCCGAAAAGATGGTCGGTCGGATGTACCAGCCGCGAGCCAGTCCCTCCGGAGCCTCGGCTCCGCCGGTCAGCATTCGCACGCCCTCTTCCTGCGCCGAGCGGATGTAGCCACGCACGCGGTCGCGCGCTGCGGACGTGGACACGGGACCGAGCGTGGTCGCCTCGTCCAGCGGGTCGCCGAGCACGTAGCTATTGGCCTTGCGAACGGCCAACTTTTCCGCTTCCGGCAGGCGCTCACGCGGTACCAGCATGCGCGTGAGGCCGCCACACACCTGGCCGCTGTTGCGCAAGGCATCCGCAATGCCATCGGCCACTGCGCGCTCGAAGTCGGAATCGGCCAGGATGATGTTGGGCGACTTCCYGCCGAGCTCCAGGTGCACGCGCTTGATCGACTCCGACGCCACCTCCATCACCCGGCGCCCTGCGCGCACCGACCCGGTGATCGACGCCATATCGACCAGCGGGTGCGCCGCAATCGCCTCGCCCACCTCCGGGCCGGTGCCGCACACCAGGTTGAACACGCCGCGCGGCAGGCCGGCCTGCTCGCACAGTTCGGCGAACATGAAGGCCGTCAGCGGCGCCACTTCGGAGGGCTTGAGTACTACGGTACAGCCTGCGGCGATGGCCGCGCCTGCCTTGGAGATGACGGAACGCAGGGGTGCGTTCCACGCCGTGATGGCGCCCACCACGCCAGAGGGCTCGCGGCGAACCTGCGTGTTGCCTACGTGCACGACCCATTCAATCTGCGCCAGGGACTCGGCAATGATGTCGAGCTCTTCCACGGCTCCGAGCGTCTGTGATCTGCGCAGCGCTGTGATGGGATAGCCCAGTTCGCTCACCAAGGTCTGCGTGATTTCTTCGGCTCGCGCCTCCGTCAGACGAGCCAGCTTGCTGAATATCTCGATGCGGTCGGCGATCGGCGTCTGGGACCAGCCCGGGAACGCACGGACCGCGGCCTGCACAGCTCGCTCGACATCCTCAGCGGTGCCGCGCGGTACGGTAGCAATGGGCTCTTCCGTCGCCGGATTGATGACGGTCAGGACTTCGCGACCCGACGAGGGTACCCACTCGCCGTCGATATAGATCTTGTTGCGTTCGATCATGTTTTTCACCATGCCTCTTCCATAATTTGCTGTAGTTCGGCCGCGCTGCGCACGGGCCGCGGGTTGCCGCGCAGGAACCAGTCGCCCATCGCAAGTGCGGCGATGTCGGGCAGGGCCTCGCGCGGCACCTTCACGTCGCGCAAACGCCGTGGCACGCCGAGATCGTCGAAGAGCGACGCGACCTTCTCGATGACCCGCTCCAAGTCCGCCTGCGTCCCGGAGCTCTGCAGGTCGAGCGCCGCGGCCACGTCGGCCATGCCGGCCGCCGCGGCCTCGGCGTTGAAGCGCAGCACGTGCGGCAGCACGATGGCGTTCACGGTGCCGTTCTCGATCTCATGACGCGCGCCGATCGCATGGCCCAGCACTGTGGTGATGCCGGCAGCCGTGTGGTCCGTGCCCTGGCCGCACAGGATGGCGGCCAGCACCAGTTGGCCGCGCACCGCTGCATCGTCCGCATGTGCGGCCTGGGGCAGATGCCGCCCAAGCAATCGCAGCGCCTGCATCAACGCACCGTGCGCGAGCGCGTCCTGCGAGCGTGAGGTCAGGCCCTCGATCGCCATCGACAAGGTGTTGATACTCGCGCTGGCCACCAGGCCGCGCGGTGCTGACAGGATCATCTCGGGGTCGATGAAGACCGACTGCGCACGCGTCTTGGGGTCGAACATCGCCAGCCGCTGTCCGCTGGCCGGATCGAACACCGCGCTGCCGGCCTTCACGGTGGCCGTGGTCGGCGTCGTCGGCACGATGAACTGCGGCAGCTTCGGAGCGGACAGCTTGGGGCTGCGCAGGCTGCCGTCGGCCTCGGTCACGGTGCACAGCTCAGACACCGACTTGCCCTCGGCCGCCAGGATGCTGGCCGCGCGGGCCGTCACGATGGCCGAGCCACCGCCCACGGCGATCACGGCATCGGCTTCGAGGCGGCGCAGCAGCCCCGCGGCGTCCTCGACCGAGGCGACCGGGCTGTGGCCCAGTACCTCCGCGTAGGCACCGGCGCAGCGCGCACCCAGTGCCTCGCGGATGCGCTCGAACAAAGGCCCCTTGGCCAGCCAGTCGCCGCAGACGACGACCGCCCGCTGGCTCTTGATGCGGTCGAGCTCGCGGCCCAGGTGCGCGAGGCTGTCCGGGCCGTGGAACAAACGCAGCGGCGGCGTGATGTGCTGGAAGTTCTGCATGGTCATGTCAAAGCTCTTTCTGCAGCTCGGCGCGGACCTGGGCGCTGATCGCCGCCTTGTCCACTTTGCCGGTGTGGTTCGTCGCCAGCGGCTCGCGCTGAATCCGCCAACGGCTGGGCACCGCGAACGACGCGATCTGGCCGCGCAGCTGTTCCTGCAGCTGCTGCGTCGTGAGGTCGGTGTCGGTCACGACAATCGCCATCACTTCCTCGCCCAGGTCGCGGTGCGGCACGCCGAACACCACGGTCTCGGTCACGCCGGGAATGTTCTGCAGTGCCCGTTCGATCGCGGCGGGCGCGATGTTCTCGCCGCCACGGATGATCATGTCCTTGCAGCGCCCAGTAATCCAGAGGTTGCCCTTGTCGTCGAGCCGACCCAGGTCGCCCGTGTGAAGCCAACCGTTTTCATCGATCGGCGATTCATCGAGCCCGAAGAAGCCGGACATCTGCGTGGGAGAGCGCAGCAGGATCTCCCCGTCAGGCAGACCTGGGTGGGAAAGAAAGCGAATCTCGACGCATGGCAGCGGCTTGCCGGCGGAGCCCAGTTCTTCGATGTCCTCCGAGCCCGCGGCGGCAGTGGCCTGTCCGCCGTTCTCCGTCAGGCCGTAACCCGTCGGAATCCTCGGGCTGACGCTGGGCAGCTGGGTGCGGATACGCTGCATCAGTTCCGCATGCACAGGAGCGCCGCCGATGCTGATGGACTTCAGGCTGCTCAGATCCCTGCATGGCACGTCCGGATGGTCCAGCAGCCGCGTCACCATGGTCGGCACGGCATTCCAGCGCTTGACCTTGTTGCGTTCGATGGACGCGAGCACCTCGGCGGGGTCGTACCTGCCTTCCGAAAGCACCAGCGTATCGCCAACGACAACCGCCCGCATGAGGGTCTGCATGCCGCCCACATGGAACAGCGGGCCCGTGATCAGCGTCACGTCGCGCGCCGTCTCATCGATCTGGTGCGGCAACTTGCGCGTGATGTGCAAGGTCATCTGCAGGCGCGCCAGCAGCGCACGATGCGACAGCACCACTGCTTTGGGCTGGCCCGAGGTGCCCGAGGTGAAGATGATGAGCGCGGTCTCTTCCTCGCCGCGCGCAGCTTCGGCATCCGCGACGGCATCGCCACCCTGCCACCCCGTCGTGTCGATGCCCCAGGGCCCCCGGCGCGAGCCCGCAGGCACACGCGCTGCGCAACGGTCGTCGGCCAGCGTCATGGCAGGTTGCAGGGCCGCCAGACCGTTCCCGACCTCCACCTCGCTCCACCAGGCGTTCGCGAGCACAGGCACGGCACCCACGAGAAGGCAGGACCAGAAGTTGATCACCCACTCCGGACTGTTCCAGCCGAGGATGAAGATGCGATCACCCGGGCGAATACCCAGGTCGGCGAGTTGGCGAGCCTTGGCAATCGCACCCTGATGCAAGTCCTGGAACGTGACGACACGCTCACCCTGGATGATGTGGGGCCGCGCTCCCCAGCGCCCGGCGAAGTCGAGCAGGCGCTCGACCCGGCGTGGGCGATCCGTGTACATCCGGAACGGAACCCCGCCGATCATTTCCGTCGCAATTTCCTTGCCCCATGGCGTTGCTGCTGATGACATCGATGTCTCCGTGTTGGTGCGACTGGTGCGCGCGCTCTGGGCCGGTGGTCACGACCCGGCCCCAGGATGCGCACGCCGTCTCACCGCATATTTAGGACTTCTTGTAGCGATCGAGGATCGCGTTGTCCTGGCCGAGCGCCGGAGCAGGTTGGGCGGGACACCATTCGCCATCGAACTTGATCGGTATCCTCACGCTGCGAATCGTGCCGACCTTGCCCGGATACTCGACGTCGGCGATCGCACCAGAGCCACTCGCGGCCTCCATTTCCAGCGCTTCGCCGAGACTGCGGACCACGCCACAGGGAATGCCTGCCTCGTGCAGCCGCCTCACGATTTCCTCGGAGGTAAATGCGGAGAACACCTCGCCGAGCAATGCGTCGCATGCGTCCCGATGGACGACACGGGAAGCCGCGGTCATGAATCGCGGATCTTCCGCAAGTTCGGGGCGGTCCATGGCATCGACGATCTTCTTCCACGAACCGTCGCTGAAGGTGGAAAGCAGGATGTTTCCATCTGAAGCCGCGTACTGGCCATACGGCACCACGCCCGGATGGCGCGATCCCATCCGCTTGGGTGTTTCGCCGGTCACGAAGTACCGGGTGGCGTTGTAGACGGAGAGCGAAAGCAGGGAACTCATCATGCTGACTTCGACGAGCCCTCCCTTCCCGGTCCGTGATCGCCGCAGCAGTGCGGCGAGGATTCCGTGAACCCCGAACATCCCGGACGTCAGGTCGGCCACCGGAAGACCCAGCTTGCTGGGCGGACTGTCGCCTTCTCCGTTCAGGCTCATCACTCCGGATTCCGCCTGCACGATCAGATCGAAGGCGGCCCGCCGGCTCTCGGGTCCCGTGCCCCCGAAACCGGAGATCGAGCAATAGACCAGCGCCGGGTTGATCTTGGAAAGAGCGTCGTATCCGAATCCGAGCCGCTCGGCGACGCCGGTACGGAAGTTCTGGATGAAGACGTCGCAATCTGCAACCATCGCGTGAACGAGTCTCCTCCCCTCCTCGGACTTCAAGTCGAGCTCCACCGAAGCCTTGCTTCGGTTGATGGTGGAGTGATAGAAGCTCACGTCGCCTTGGAGAGGCGCGATGTGGCGCGTGTCGTCACCGGCCTCGGGCACTTCGACCTTGATGACCTCCGCGCCCATCTCCGCGAGCAGCAGCGTCGCGTAGGGCCCGGAGAGGTAGCGCGTCAAGTCGAGGACGCGCACCCCGCTGAGCGGCAGCGATGCGTCCTCTCTTGCTCGAACGCGATCGTCGCGCGCCGATTCGGCGGACGCCGTCGAATGACGCTTCTCACTTTTCGCTTCCGCGATCGAGGTGTCGCTGGACGTGGTCATGGTCGTCTCGGTCCTTGCTTCGTTCTTGCGTCGTTCTTGGGAAGGCCCTCTCGCTCAAGCGGCCGGGTGCTTGGGCAGGGCAACCACCGCGGTGCCGGGCATGCACTGCTGGCCGCGCTGGTTGGTGGCCCAGGTCGTCAGGCGCACGATGTGGCGGCCTTCGGCATCGACTTCCTTTGCGTCGACGCGGCCGCCAAGGCGCACCACGTCGCCCAAGTAGACGTGCGAACGGTACTGGCCGGTCAGCGCGAGCAGCCGGCCGGCGTCGCCCATCCAGTTGGTCAGCGAATGGATCTGCCAGCAGGTCCGCTGGATGCCCACGTCGTAGGCGATCTGCGCGCCCTGCAGCTGAGCCGCGTAGTCGTTGTAATGCACCGAGTAGACCGGCTCCAGCGCATGTGTTCGCGGATCGCGGAAGGCCCACTTCGGGTGCTTGTGGTAGCGCTTGAGCGCCACGGAATGCGCGGCCACACGCGGGATCGGCGCGGCGCCGGCAGCGATGAAGGCGATAAAGTCCGTCAAGCCCAGCGGGCCCTTGGTGATGACGTCGATTTCGTCGCCGACCTGCACGTCGTCCCAGTAGCGCGGCGTGGCGCCGCGCGGGCGCTCGGCAAGGATCTGCTCCTCGATCGCGGCGATCTCTTCTTCCTTCCAGGGGTGGGGCACCTCGATCGCGCGGCTCTCTCGGCGCGCCTGCATCTCGCCGCGCTCGAAGCGCATGCGCGAGCAGATGAAGGTGGCTTTCAGGTCACCCTCCTCGTTGCGGTATTCCTGGCGCAGGTAGTCCTTGATGCGGCGCCCGCCAAAGTTGCTGTCGGCGATCGGGCCGTCAAAGCCATCGAAGGTGACCATGGCCGTGATCTTCTCGCCCACGCGGATGGGCTCGCCGAAGGTCATCTTGGTCTCGGCGTGGAAGCCGCCCAAACCGGGCCAGCCCACCTGCACCGACCCCAGACAGGCAAAGATGAAGCTGGGTGGCGCGACCAGCGTGCCATGCGGGCCGTCCTTCGCGTAGTCGGCATTCGTCCACAGCGGGTTGTCGTCGCCGATGCCCTCGCAGAAGCGCATGACCGCCAGGCGCGTGGCGTATTCATTGTTCAGGCACGACTCGGTGCGCAATTCGGTGCCGATCAGGGCGCGCATGTCGGCGAGCATCTTGTCGGTGAACTTGCCCAGGGCCAACTCCTTGGTGATGCCGGCGTCAGCTGTCTCATCTTTATTCATATATGCGAACCTTCGGTCGTATTTGCGATAATGAAATGTAGGTTTCAGGGTGCCAGGGTGTCAATGCGGTTTTCGTGGAGCCCGCGTGCGTGAAAGCCGGTCACAGGCATCCAGCAAGCCCACCTCTTGGTATGTGACATTCGGAAAACGTGAACGTCGGCTCCCGAATATCGCCATGGACGAGCGACAAAGCCCCCTCCAGACTTAGACGGCGCCGGTGCTACTCACCACTCACCGGCCATGTCGCCCCTACAACGAAAGGAGACCTTCCGTGCGCAATTCCTTGGGCCACCCTAGCCGACGAGTGTTTCTCTCTGCAGCGGCACTCGCCTTGAGCGATGCCGGCCTGTGCAATCCATCACTGGCCGAGAGCAAGCCCGGGCCGAATCCACTGCTCTATCGCGGCAATCAACACCGTCCGACCCGGGATTTGCTGGAATGGCATAGCCGAGGCTCAAGCGAGCCCGCGCGCGAACCTGGTTTGCCTATCGTGGATGCCCACCACCACCTGTTCGGCACCAGTTCCGACAAGCTCTACTACCGCCGCGAGGACATGGAGAGCGACCTGGCATCGGGCCACAAGATCGTGGGGACCATGTACATCGCGGCCTATGGAGCCGGCTGGCGCACCGACGGTCCCCAGGAAATGCGGTCTGTCGGTGAAGTCGAGCGCATCGTTACCCTGAGCACCACCCCGCTCAGCGCGCCGCAGGGCCCTTGCCGTCTTGCGGCCGGGATCGTCTCGGACGTGGACTTGGCGCACGGAGACGCGGTGGACGCAGTGCTGCGGGCGCATGCGGAGGCCGGCAAAGGCAGATTGCGCGGTGTGCGCTACTACGCCACTTACCATGACAGCGACCTCAAGAAGTTCATTCCCAACGCGCAGCCGAACGTCATGGGCGACGCCAGCTTTCGCCGCGGCTTTGCCCTGCTTGATCGGTACGGTCTCAGTTTCGACGCGTTGATCTACCACACACAGCTGCAGGAGCTGTCTTCATTGGCAGATGCGTTTCCTCGCACATCGATCGTGTTGAACCACCTAGGCATGCCCGCTGGTGTGTTGGGATTTCAATCACAAAAAGCTGCTGTTCGACAGGAGTGGGAGCGCGATCTGCGTGCACTGGCCGCCAGGCCCAACGTGCGCGTCAAAGTGGGCGGCATGGGGATGCCGATCTTCGGGTTCGGGTTCGAGTCGGGCGATAGGCCCGCCGATACTCAGACTCTGGTGCAGGCATGGAAGCCCCTGATGGACGTATGTATCGACGCATTCGGGCCAGGACGGTGCATGCTGGAAAGCAACTTTCCGGTGGACAAGCAATCTTGCGGCTACGTGCAGCTATGGAATGCCTTCAAGCTTGCCACCAGCGCGCTATCGCCGTCCGAACGGCAGGCCCTGTTCTACCGGACAGCGTGCCAGACGTACCGCCTGCCAGAACTGGAGCGGGCTTGCGACGAAGCCTGGACGCAGGAGACGTCGACCGGCCGGCAGGTCGCGCCAAGACCCAACGCCTTCCAGGTACGCTGATCGGGCTCGCGGGTCGATGTCAAACCGGCGGTGTCGTCGAGCACGCGCCGCGAAGATGGCGCCGCCCTTGGCACCGAGGGCACTCACCTGGCCATCCGTTGCAGACAGCATTGGAGCATCGTCCTAGACCGACAGGCCCTGCCGCCGATCCAGGCCCGCCGCTACGAGACGATGCTCCTCATCAACGCGATGTGCGTGCGTTGCATGTACCACTGAATCGCGGTCCACTTTGGTGCCGTCTTGGAATGCGTCCTGATCACTCCCACTCGATCGTCGCCGGCGGCTTGCTGCTCACGTCATAGGTCACGCGGTTGATCCCGCGCACCTCGTTGATGATCCGCCCCGACACCTTCTTGAGCAGCGCATAGGGCAGCTCGGCCCAGTCCGCGGTCATGAAATCGCTGGTCTGCACCGCGCGCAGCGCCACCACGTAGTCGTAGGTGCGGCCATCGCCCATCACGCCGACGCTCTTCACCGGCAGGAACACCGTGAAGGCCTGGCTCGTGAGGTCGTACCAGCTCTTGCCGCTCGAGGGGTCGATGAAGTTGCGCAGTTCCTCGATGAAGATCGCGTCGGCACGGCGCAGCAGCTCGGCGTAGTCCTTCTTGACCTCGCCGAGGATGCGCACGCCCAGGCCCGGGCCCGGGAACGGATGGCGATACACCATCTCGGGCGGCAGGCCCAGCGCGACGCCGAGCTCGCGCACCTCGTCCTTGAACAGGTCGCGCAGCGGCTCGAGCAGCTTCAGGCCCAGCTCGGCGGGCAGCCCACCGACGTTGTGGTGGCTCTTGATCGTGACCGCCTTCTTGCTCTTGGCGCCGCCCGACTCGATCACGTCGGGATAGATGGTGCCCTGCGCCAGCCACGTGGCGCCCTTGACGGCCGGCAGGCCGTCAACTCCGAGTCTTCCGCCGGCGCTGGCCTTGAGCTTGGCCGCTTCCTGCTTGAACACGGTGACGAATTCGCCGCCGATGATCTTGCGCTTGGCCTCCGGGTCGCTGACGCCCGCCAGCTTGCCGAGGAACAGCTCGCTGGCATCGACGCGAATCACCTTGGCATGCAACTGGCCGACGAACATGTCCATCACCATGTCGCCTTCGTTCAGCCGCAGCAGGCCGTGGTCGACGAAGACGCAGGTCAGCTGGTCGCCGATGGCGCGATGGATCAGCGCCGCAGCGACGGACGAATCGACGCCGCCCGAAAGGCCGAGGATCACCTCCTCATCGCCCACCTGCTGGCGGATCGCCTCCACGGCCTCCGCGATGTGGTCGCGCATCACCCAGTCGGGCCGCGCGCCGCAGATGCCGAGCACGAAGCGCTCGAGGATCGGCTTGCCCTGCTGAGTGTGCGTGACTTCGGGATGGAACTGCACGGCGTAGAAGTGCCGCGCCTCGTCCGCCATGCCGGCGATCGGGCAGCTGTCGGTCGACGCCATCAGCTTGAAGCCCGGCGGCAGCTCGGTGACCTTGTCGCCATGGCTCATCCAGACGTTGAGCATGCCGTGGCCCTCGTCGGTCGTGAAGTCGGCAATGTCGCGCAGCAGCTCGGTGTGGCCGCGCGCCCGCACGGCCGCGAAGCCGAATTCGCGCTTGTGGCCGCCCTCGACCTTGCCGCCCAGCTGGTGCGCCATGGTCTGCATGCCGTAGCAGATGCCCAGCACCGGCACGCCGAGCTCGAACACCGCCTGCGGTGCCTTGTCGGTGGTCTCCTCGTAGACGCTGGCGTGGCTGCCGGAAAGGATCACGCCCTTGAGCTTGCCGYCCCTGGCGAACTCGCGCACCCATTCGTCGCTGACGTCGCAGGGATGGACCTCGGAGAACACATGCGCCTCGCGCACGCGGCGCGCGATCAGCTGGGTGACTTGCGAGCCAAAGTCGAGGATGAGGATCTTGTCGTGTTGCATGAAGCAGACTCAGAGCGTTGAAATGTCGAAGAGGCGGACGCCCGCTTGCGGCGCCGCCTGGATGAGTTGCGCGTCGAAAGTGGCGAGCGGAAGATCGAGCGAGCGTGCCAGCCAGAGGTAGCCCGCGTCGTAGAGCGACACATCGGCGTCGATGGCCACGGCGAGCACCGCCTTGTGCTGGGCCGGGGCCAGCTCGTGCAGCTCGACGCGATGCCGGATGGCGTCCAGCACGCTCCACAGCCCTTCGACCGCGGAGGAGGGAATGCGGCCGCTGCGCACGCCATTGACGAGGATGTTGGCGCACTCCCATTGCCAGGCGTTGGGCGCCTGCGGCTCGACCTCGTCGCGGCGGATCGCGGCGTAGAGTTTGCGGGTGTGTTCGCTGGCCTGGTCCGGCAGCAGCCAGGCCGAGGTGACCGAAGCATCCATGACGAAGGCCGTCACGACTGCCGCCCTTCGTCACGCAGGGCCCGCACCGCGGGACCCGGCTTGATCGCGGCGTGCAGGGCGTCGATCTGCCCCAGCTCGCGCGCGATCTGCTCGTCGGTGATGACCGGCTTGCGCCGCACCGGCAGCATGCGCACGACCTCCTTGCCGTGGCGGGTGATGCGCACTTCCTCGCCCTTCTCGACCAGGTCGATCAGGGCCGAGAAGTTGTTCTTGGCTTCAGCGATGCCGAGGGATTGCATTTGGGCCAGAAATATTTAATCTGGCCCGAATTCTAGTGCCAATCTGGCCTGACTTTCAAGGTCTGGCCAGATCGGACTTACTCAGCCCTGTAGTTGGGGGCTTCCTTGGTGATCTGCACGTCGTGCACATGGCTCTCGCGAATGCCCGCCGTGGTGATCTCGACGAACTCGGCCTTGTTCTTCATGTCCTCGATCGTCGCGCAGCCACAGTAGCCCATGCTGGCGCGCAGGCCGCCGGACATCTGGTAGACGATCGAGACCATCGAACCCTTGTAGGGCACACGGCCCTCGATGCCCTCGGGCACCAGCTTGTCCGCGTTCGGGTTGCCGGTGGTCGACTCCTGGAAGTAGCGGTCGGCGCTGCCCTGCTGCATCGCGCCGATCGAGCCCATGCCGCGGTAGCTCTTGTAGCTGCGGCCCTGGAACAGCACGATCTCGCCCGGCGCCTCTTCGGTGCCGGCGAACATGCCGCCCATCATCACGGTGCTGGCGCCGGCGGCGATCGCCTTGGCGATGTCGCCCGAATAGCGGATGCCGCCGTCGGCGATCAGCGGCACGCCGGTGCCCTGCAGCGCCGTGGCGACGTTGTCGATCGCCATGATCTGCGGCACGCCCACGCCGGCCACGATGCGGGTGGTGCAGATCGAGCCTGGGCCGATGCCCACCTTGACCGCGTCGGCGCCGACATCGGCCAGCGCGCGGGCGGCGTCGCCGGTGGCGATGTTGCCGCCGATCACCTCGACCTGCGGATAGTTGCGCTTGACCCAGCGCACGCGCTCGATCACGCCGGCGCTGTGGCCGTGCGCGGTATCGACCACGATGGCGTCGACGCCGGCCTTGACCAGCGCCTCGACGCGCTCTTCGGTGCCCTCGCCCACGCCGACCGCCGCGCCCACCCGCAGGCGGCCGCTGGCGTCGCGCGCGGCATTCGGAAAGCTGGTCTGCTTGGTGATGTCCTTCACCGTGATCAGGCCCTTGAGCTCCCAGGCTTCGTTGATCACCAGCAGTCGCTCGAGCTTGTGCTTGTTGAGCAGCGCCTTGGCGTCGGCCAGCGTGGTGCCGTCGGGCACCGTGATGAGCCGGTCGCGCCGGGTCATGATCTCGCTCACCGGCACGTCGTAGCGGCTCTCGAAGCGCAGGTCGCGGCCGGTGACGATCCCGACCACTTTGCCGGCGTCGCAGACCGGGAAGCCCGAGATGCCGAGTTGGTCCGACAACGCCATCACCTCCCGCACGGTGTGGCTTGGCGTGATCACGACCGGGTCGCGAAGCACGCCGGATTCGTAGCGCTTCACCTTGGCCACCTGGGCGGCCTGTTCGGCCGGGGTGAGGTTCTTGTGGACGATGCCGATGCCGCCCTCCTGCGCGATGGCGATCGCGAGGCGCGCTTCGGTCACGGTGTCCATCGCGGCCGAGACCAGCGGCAGATTGAGCGTGATGTTGCGGGAGAGCCGGGTGGCGAGGGAAGTGTCCTTGGGCAGGACCTGGGAGAACGCTGGCACCAGCAACACGTCGTCGAAGGTGAGCGCTTTGCCGAGAAGGCGCATGGGTGAAGCTCCAAAAGAAGGATTGTAACGATGCCTCGCGGCCCGGGCCGACGCAGGGATTAGCGCTTTTTGCCTCGCATTCGGGCCGAGCTGCGTCCAAATGCCGTCCGAGCGTTGCAAAAACGCCAGCGAGCGAGTTGCAAAACGTAAGGCGGCGCTAAACTTCCGCCCATGAAGTTCGTGCAGTTGCTCCTCGTCGGGTCCGTGTTCCTGCTGCCCCTGGGCGCGCAAGCCCAATGGCAGTGGCTGGACAAGGACAACAAGAAGGTCTTCAGCGATCAGGCGCCGCCGCCCGACGTGCCCGAGAAGAACATCCTGCGCCGGCCCGGCGGGCCAGCCAAGCGGTTGAACTACAGTGCGCCGCCCGTTGCCGAGGATGTGGCGGCCGCCCCCGCGCCCCTTTCCCAGCCACCGGCCGCCCCCAAAGCCGCCGGCGTCGACAAGGAGCTCGAGGAGAAGGCGCGCAAGGCCGAAGAGGCCGAAAAGGCCAGGCAGGCCGCCGAGACGCAGAAGATCGCTCAAGCCAGGAAGGAAAATTGCAGCCGGGCGCGCGAGGGCAAGGCGACCATGGACAGCGGCATCCGCGTCGCGCGCCTGAATGCCCAGGGCGAGCGCGAGATCATCGACGACGCCACGCGCGCCAGCGAGCAGAAGCGGCTGCAGGCGGTCATCGACTCCGACTGCAAGTGAGCTAGGGCCTGTTCACACTACTTCCGGGGTCGCGAAGGCCTGCCAGGACGGGCCAATCAAGGCGCGCGACGCGGCATGTGCGTTGGCACATGCAAGGAGTGCAACGCCGGGTGGCTCGTCCTGGCAGGCC